>JACQZH010000055.1 GCA_016213925.1 Candidatus Omnitrophota bacterium
AGGGGACATACTATAAAGTTTGTCAAGAAAAGAGTTCCCCGTTAGACGAAATTTTTTAATTTTGCCTTTCTAAAAAATGGATTACCTTCCAGATAAAAATATTCAATGAGCTTCACCATTTTAATAATTCTTTCAAGAAATCGTTGTGATGCGGCGTCATAGATAATCTATGCGCAAATTATACTGTATACTTTGTAAAGAATTCGGTGAAGCGCCTTAATTGTCCCCCACAGGGTCGTATTTCAGCCCTCACGTTCGATAGAAACAGGCTCCTTCACCGAATTCAATTTTATCTTCTCAATATCAAATGGTTCTTTTTTTGATAAGACCGCGTAGGCAATTCGGATCATTTTTACTGCTAATTTTACTTTTAATATCCGCCGGGTATCTTTATTATCTCCTTTTCTTTGAAGTTGTTCTTCAAATAGCACTTTAAAATCATTATGTTTAAGAGCGCCGTTAACAGCGCCGCATAGTGCGTATCTCAACAACGCGTTGCCTTTCTTAGAACTTCTGCTTTTACTATGATATTTCCCGGATTGACTGTATTCTAAGTCTAAACCAGCTAACTTTACTATTTGGTCTGAATGATTAAATTTTTTAATGTCTTTAACAATAGCTAAAAAGATACTTGTATATATTGGCCCAAAGCCGGGAATTTGAAGAAGTAATTTGTAATCTTCAGAAGTATTGGAAGCATGATTTATTTCTCCATCGATTTTTTCAAGTTGAAGTTTAATTAACTCAAGGTCTTGAAGTATAAATTTTGATTCTAGTTCCATGGCTGCGTTAAAAGAACAGCCAATTGAATTTGCTGCTTTATGCCAAACATTATAAATTCTTTGCTTCTTTTGAGTCGTTATCCGTCCGGTTTTAGCTAATTTGGCATAGAATTCCTGAAAAGAAGTGTTTCTTATCTGTTCTGCCGCGGGAAAGTTTTTTAATATCTCGATAACTTCAGGGGTATCGATCTGGTTGTAGAGAGAATCAATTTCCGGAAAACATTGCGCAAAAACATTATTTCTAATTTTAGCTTTTATAGAACACAGTCTTTTCTGAAGCTTTTTCCGGAGAATAATTAAAGGTTTTAATTGTTTGAACTGTTTTTGATGTTCTAAGTCATAAAACAGAATCTTGCCTTGACTCAATAGATCGGCAACATTATACGCGTCATCAGGATCATTTTTCCGCCAACGGCCGTCAATGGTTTTTCTGTTTTCTTTAGCTGCCACAGAAGATACGTAACAGACCAGATGCCCTCGATTGTATAAATAATTAGCCAATGGCTTGTGGTAATTACCCGTTGGTTCAAGGGCAAAAACAAGTCCTGTATAATTATCTTTTTGCTTTATCACGTCAATGGTTGATAACATTGAACTTATGCCTTCTGAATGATTTGAAAATCTAAATTTTTTATGGTAAATATCTTTTGACGCACTCATAATACAAGCTACATGTAAGTTTTTACTAACATCTATCCCGACGAGTAAAAAGTTATGATTTTTCCGTAATTGATTTTTTGTTTGACGAAATCGCTCAATATAAGATACACTATCCATAGGGTTACCTCCTTTATTGGGTTAATTTTGCTTGTCTTGCCAGATAACAAATATTTAATCCTAAGGTAACCCGTTTAATTTTCCTGATCAACTATTATTTAATATTATTATTTAGAAAACAATATACAACGTTATTATTATTTAGAAAACAATATACAACGTTGTTTAAAGTTTTAATCTATCCGATTAATTTCTGCTCCATCCTATCCTTTAAACATACCTGCCTGCCCTTTTCCCGACAAATACTCACTGCCGCTTCCTTTATCCCCATCATTTTTCCAAGCTCCCTACCTTTCACCCCCAAATACTTATTTGCTAAATATATTAAAACGTTTCGTGCCTGTCGAACTTTTTCTTTTCTCGTTTCTAATATCTCATCTTTACTTACTCTATAATACGTCGCTATCTTTCTAACTAAATCACTTATGTCTTTTATCTTTTTTGCGCCATGTTCTTCTGCCTCTAATTCCCCAAGCACCTGTTCTACAAATTCTCCACCCCCTAATATCCGCTCATCATATAACTCCCGCTCTTCTGTCCCCCTCTTGATCGCTTCTCCTATTCCTCCGGCACTCCTTATCAATCCACCGCCTTCATAATCTTCGCTTAGCCCAATTCCTTTTCTTATAAATCCTTCGTATTCTTTCCGCGCTTCCCCCTGCCTTCTGCCAAAATATCCAAGCACTTCTTCCATCTCGATTATTCCTTCAGCTTGATCTCCGGTCAATTCTTTATGCCCGGTCCATTCGTATTTATTTAATCTTTCGATCCCTACAACATTTGCTTTGACCGGGTTTAAATGTATATACCTTATTAACGACACTAAATACCGCTCTTTATCGCATATTATCGATTTGTATCTGTTCTGAAATAAGTGGCCGCTGCGTTTATGCTTTGTATTATAATAAACCGCGTAACTGGTAAGCAATCTTCTCATAAACTCTGACAAACCTGTCTTGCCTGTTTCCAGCAATAAATGAAAATGATTGTCCATTACGCACCAGGCATAACAGCGCATACTGCTTTTGGTAAGATTCTCTTTAATTCGCTTCAGAAAGGCGGTTTTATCGGCTTCTTCTTTGAATATCGCTCTGCGCTCTATCCCTCGGCCGATGATATGTTGCAGCGCTCCAGGGTAATCTATTCTTCCTTGTCTGGGCATGGTTTGATTTTATCATCCCTCATGCCTTTTGTCAATAACTTTAAAACTTTAAACAACGTCCCCTACCACCCTCAAGCCCAGTTTTTAATAGGCTATTTCCGAACAGAAACTACATAATTATTATTTTTTAAGATATTATCTTTAACCATATTAAATGATCTCTTATTAGAAATACCGTCAAAATTTTTTTTATATATAATTTTCAGCATTTTCCCTCCATCATTTTAATCAGGAAATTTTGGTCCATTATAATATTCTTTATATGCAACTTCAAACACGTTTTTGTTGATTTTTTCGTAACTTCCATCTTCATTGGCTGTTAAAGGATCATACTCCTCCGACCATGCTGGTGAATTAAGTTTCTTTTGAATAAAGGCAAGTTGTTTAATGACGGATTTATTCTTTATAACAAATTTCTTATAATCACCAACCATTGTATCTATTACCCTATACTTATTACCATGTTCAATTATATATCCAGAGTTAATAAGTCTAAAAAATCCACCTTGTAGTTCTTCTATAGTAAATATCGCGTGGTTAATGGAATCTCCATAAGCAATTATTTCAGAAAGACTAGCCGCTTTTTTTTCGCTAGCATAAATAATCGATAATAATAACCATGCGTCTGCATACTTAAATGAATTTTTTCCCTGCATTTTTTCCTCCATATTTATATTTCTTTATTTCTCCCATAAGGTTAGCCATCGTCTCTCTGCTTCGTAAAAAATACTGCGGCTCTTTCTGCCTACGTCAATTCCTATATCAACTACTTTCTTCCCTTGCTCTACCACGTTTCGTCGTAACCATTGATAATTATTTTTCAAAGCTCTTCCGATGTTATTCGGGTCAACTGGCTTTCTTGCTTTATAATAATCCGCTCCAATTTTTTTTGCCTTTGAAATAACACGTTCCATTGTTTCGCCAATTACTATTTTGTTTTTCCCTGCAAGTTTAATTCCGGTTGCAGGCCCAATCCCTTCCCCTGTCGGACCACCTGCTACTATATCGGCAATAATTAAAATATCTGCAATACGATCGAGAGTTCTCCACATATCCGTCCAGCATTCCCCCCACGCATCAATCAAATTTACCGGATCATTTTGGCAGTATAAATATAGATTCGTCCCATCCACCATGCCCAACGGGTCAGGGGTGATAAATCTGCCAAGAAGCGGGTTGTAATACCGCGCGCCGAAATAAATCAGGCCGGTATCCGCGGAATATTCTTTAGTCTTATATCGGTAGACATCGCTCAACATTCCGCTTTGCAAAACTATATTCCCAAAAGCATCATAATCGTACGTCTGGATTACGCTGCCAGTTTGATCCGTAATTTGATTGACGTTCCCCAAATGTAAGCAGTGATAATATACGGTATTGGTTCCGTCGGTACTGCTTACTAATCCCCCGATTCCGCCAGGAGCTTGCGGGATCTTCGTATACGCGGATAATGTTACTCCCGCGCTATCGCGCTCCGCTACCGGAACCATGCCGTCATAGACATCCACATTAGAGATTTTTTTACTTAATATTCTGATTTCTGTTAAGCATAGGTAAAAAATAAAAAAATGCACTAAAGTAATAAATCGTTAACAATATTATTGGAATCAAAAGTATATATTTGAATCCTAAAAACAAGTATAGCATCGAATGCAATTCAACTGCTAATGTGCCCAGCAATCCCATTTTTAAATATTTATTTGCGTTAAGAATCAAAAAGCCCAACCCTATTCTGCAAACAATCGGGGCAGTTAAAAATCCGAAGCCCCCCACAACTGCCATTAACTGACTTCCTGAGTAAAATTTATTTTTTTGCATCAAGCTAATTACCAATAAGCCTATCAAAAATAAATAAACAGTAATCAGTAAAAAAGTTACCACAGAAAATATTCTCACTTTTGAAAAACATCTCATATCTTCCTCCCGTTACACGTTAAAAATTTTACTATGCACGATCCCACCAATACGGAATATCAATACCTTTTTTTGGAGAAGCTTTAACCCCATCCCTCATATTGGGATAATTTATATAAGGAATGCCTGGTGTCCCATGATAAATTTGCAAAGCAATAGGTTCTTTTCCTTGAAAAGAACCCATTATATCGGAAAACCCAAAAATTATCGAACTAGATCCTGTCTGAAGCATGCCATATCCTACAATTCCCAAAAAAACATTTGCCTCGGGGACAGAAAGCATAGCTATCCCGCCCCCGAATTCTCCGATTCCGCTTAATATTCCAAACACTCCCAGCCCAAATGTCTTCCAATTAATATCCGTCCAACACTCACCATAAGGATCGTAAATATTAATCGGATCATTTCCACAGTACAGGTACACATTCGTCCCGTCCACCATCCCCAGCGGGTCAGCGGTAATAAATCTGCCGGTCAGCGAATCATAATATCTCGCGCCGAAATATACCAACCCAGTATTGGCGGAATATTCCTTAGTCTTGTAGCTATATGCGTTAGTCAAAAAACCACTCTGCGAAACTATGTTCCCGAACGCATCATAATCATGGGTTTGAATTACCGCACCTGTTGCATCCGTAATTTGATTGACGTTCCCCAAATGTGCGCAGTGATAATATACGGTATTGGTTCCGTCCGTACTGCTTATCAATCCGCCGATACCGCCTGGAGCTCCCGGTATCTTCGTATACGCTGCTAATGTTACTCCGGCGCTATCGCGTTCCGCCACCGGCACCATAGCGTCATAGATATATTTTACTACTGTCCCGTTAGTATTGGAAGATATTCTTCTGCCGTCGCCGGAGTAAGAATAATTTACTGTTGACTGGGGACTGCTGACTGTAGACAATCTATTTTCGTAGTCGTAAGAATATGTTTTTGTTCCGCTAACACTGCTTATCTCTCTGGTTAAATTGCCGTTATCGTCATACTGGTAACTTATGCTCTCTGAAGACGATGTCCTGGAAATGATCTGATTCCAGTCGTTCGAAACATAGGTGATATTCTGTCCGTCTCTGTTTTCAGCCATGCGGTTGCCTGTTATATCATAGCCGTAATCACGAAAGTAAATGCCCGCATTCCCAGCGTCTTTTTTATCTTCATGCAAAAGCTGTCCGGCATCATCGTAAACATAGTTATAGGTATTATTGTCTTTATCCGTTACTTTTACAAGCTGATTTAGGGTATTGTATTCATACGCGTAACCGGATAGTATCTGCTGTCCTAAATTTTTTACGGTCAAACTTTGGATATTATCGTTGTCGTAATAACTCCACTCGGTTTTTGTACCGTTGGCATATTCCATCCGCACACATCTGTTAGCCATGTCATAGGTGAATGTCGTTGTCTGGTTTTGCGGATTGGTTATGGTATACGGCAGGTTGTTATCGTAATATGTGTAGTTGTAAGTGCCTTCTACGGCTACAGTCATGGTTGATCGATTGCCGACATGGTCATAGGTATAACTTACATTATCATTGGCTTGCGGGCCGTCAACTTGTGTCAGCCGGCCACGGTTGTCATAGAAATAAGTGGTTAACCCCCGGCTATCAATCACCTGTGATATTTTTCCGTATTGGTTATACTGGTATTCAACGCTGGAAGCATCCGGATAGCTTATCTTCTCTAATCTGCCGGCTAAATCGTATTCATAGTTTATAGTTTGATTTTTACTATCAGTTTTGCTTTTTAACTTAGCGTTTTTATAATAGGTATAGTTAATTTGTTTTTGCAATGGATTAGTTTCCTTTATGCAAACATTGGCATTAGGATCAAAATCGTAGATAGTCTTATGCGTTTTTGGATCTTCTAGAGATATTAAGTTACCTGTTTTATCATAATCAAACCTTGTTATTTGGTTTAATCCGTCATGTATTTCTTTAAGTTGATACCAGCGGTCATAAATTCTGGTTTCTACTGCCAAAGGAGTACCGTCACTTTTGTATTTTCGCATGATCGCGTACTCATTATTATATAAAATAGGCGCAGTCCCAGTATAATCATACTCCGTAATTTCCTGTTCAGGATCAATAACTTTTGTAACACGGTTATAATGGTCGTCGTACTCCATCCGAGTAATGATATCTCTGCCGCCTGTATTGCGGATGATTTTGGTCACATTGTCAAAAGCGTCATATTCATATTGCGTTATTTTATTCTCGGCGTCTTCTTCGTATATACACTGATTAAGCCTATTATAAGCATATGTGCTTATATGCCCGTTAGCGTCCCGAAATGTCAAAATATTCCCATTGTTATCATAAGTATACTGCTCATAGCTTGCGTCAGGATATCTCGTTATCTTTAAACGGCTACGGCCGTCATATTCATATATAATCCAGGGTTCTGTTGTATGTGCCGCGTCACCGCTTCGGCTTTTAGTCAAATTATTTGCCGCGTCATATTCATATTCTACATAACTGCCTTCGCCGTCAATTATTTTAGTTACATTCCCATAGGCATCGTATTCATAATTTGTTTCAATCCCTTCGGGGTCTGTAACTTTTGTCAAGTTTCCATACCCATCATAATTATAAGTTGTGTTTGCCCTAGACCCCCCGGTACCTGGCTCATCTTTTGTTTTAAGATTTCCTTTTTCATCATAAGTATATGTAGTAATCCTCCCCTTTGCGTCAGTTATTGTCTCTATCTTATGAAACTTAGGATGATATGACATCGTTGTTATCGGCTGACCGTAAAAACTTTCTCTTATTCCTGTACAATTCCCGTACGGATCATTTGTCCATAAAGTAATATTTCCGTTTACATCTCTTTTTCCCGTATGCCTGTAACTCAAATCGTACATATATAATGTTTCTCCCGCGTTCGAATCGATAATCCGGGTAATTGAACCGGTATCATACTCATATATCGTAACTCTTCCTCTTGTATCTGTTACCGTAGTAACTCCAAAAGGAATATTATAATCATATACCGCTTCAATCGGCTCTGAATTCGCGGGCTCGTTAGGCTCTGTAATAACTTTAACACAACGGTCATACGCATCATACTGATATTCGGTACGGTAACCATTTGAATCAATAACAGCTGTTATGTTATGTAAGGAATTCGGGTCATTATACTCATACCGCCATCTGTAATTTTCAGGGCCGGTTACTTCTATTAAATTGCCGTTACTATCATAATAATAATTATATGTGCCTGCCGGGCTATTAATTCTTTCTACTTTACCGCTGCCGGAATCATACACAAACTCTAAATATCTTCCGCTATTATCTGTAATTCGCTCTATACGGCCGTCTCCGCTGTGCTGATAGGTCAGCCTATTGCCATTTTGATCTTCAATATATTCAAGCCTTGTTGTGCAAATAGACCCGGAGGGATAATATTCCCATGTTACGGAAAAATAATAATTTTGATATCCGTAACGGCTAGTCCATCTTTTCCAGATAAAATCACCGCCAGTAGTTTCTACAAGCTCCGAAGCATCACAGTTCGGCCTTGTATAAGTACCATTACTCAAGCGGCGATACGTCATTTCAAGGCCGTCAGGAAAAGTAACCACCATAATATCAGTATTGGTCGGAGCTGGCGTAGATAGGCACACCCAATGATAACCCTGCCAGCCAAATCCAAAAGAGCCTTCAAGGGTACTGGCGCTGGAATACGACCTTTCCATGCGTAATGCCATGCCGTTATTCCTGCCTCTGCCTTCTATCATTATATCCACAAAAGGAAGGACTAGTTTTCCGCTGGTTACACAAACCGGGTCAACTGGCTGTTCACAATTTCCCCCTCCAATCCAATTATTGGCGTTATCAAGCAGTACTTTCCATCCTTCCTCTTTAAGCCCCGGGAAAAGATGCGGCATGGCTTTCGATAATCCTTTGCTCACTATCGGCCCAATATTTCCCATATCCATATGCCATGCGCCGTTAGGCTTTATTCCCGGGTCGCCTTTTGTTGTTCCGCCTTCTGTCCCTCCTTTTATTGTCTTTGTTTCTAAGCAAGTCAACTGTTTACACTCTATTAAAGGCTTTTGCGCCAGTACTTCACCTTTCCAATAGGCTAACAGCTCATCAGAAAACATTTTCTTTTCCTCTGTCCCGTCAATTAAGAAAAAATCATCACTAATATGCTCTTTTAAAACAACAAAATGATTTTCGTTAACCAGTAAAATTGCTTTCCCCTCATAATTTAATAACTCCCGCGGAGTAAACTTTAAAGCCAGAAGTTCAACCCCTTTTTCCCGCGCAGCCTGCTTTAACCCAAACATTGTTGTCCCCTCTTCATCAGTACCGGCAAGCGCAGCTATTTCTTCCGGTTCCACATTAAGCCCCTGAAAAGCAAGCAGAATACTCAAACTATCTGGCCCACAACGGTTTTTGGGAGTTAATACAATGCCTTTTTCTTTATTTTTCTTCTCTTTTGCTTCTTCTATATTCTGTAAATATTTCAGCGTTTCTATGGCTTTTTTCGCGCTTTCAAAAAAACAGCTTTCCGGATACCTTTCAGTCAACTCTATAAACGCTTTTTCAGCTAAATCATACTTGCGCTCTAAGTACCTCACCTTTCCTAATAACATCAACGCTTCATTCGCGTAATATGAATCACTGTTCAATACTCTTTCCAATTCTTCAACTGCTTTTTCATACTCTTTCTGAGAAATATAAATCTTAGCCGCCTCTAATGACAAGGCATAAACAAACTTTCCCTCTTCTATAGTTTTTTCAGCATATATAAGAGCTTCCTCAATGCCCCCATCTTCTTTTTTGCGAAGAGCCTGAACAGCTTTAAGCTCATTGCCCTCTATTTTAAAATCGTACGCGGCTTTATCATAACAGCGTAATTTCCAATAAACATCACCTAACCCGTCATAATCATTCGCCTTTTCAAAAAACAATATTGCCTGTTGATAATCTTTTCTTTCAAGCGCTAACCTGCCCAGCCCGGAATAATCATTAGCGCTGTCAAAACACTTCCACGCTTCTTCGTATCTCTCCATTTGCATATAAACAAAACCTTGGCCATGCAAATCATTTGCCTGTTTGAATAACTCCAACGCTTCATTATTTTTCTTATCCTCAAGCTTTAAATGGCCAAGGCCGGATAAATCATTTGCCAGGCTAAAACAACTCTCAGCGTCTTTTTTGTTCCCCAATCCTAGCCGGATATACCCCATCAATGATATATCATTTGCTTCCTGAGCATAAGGAAGCGCTTTTTCATATTCTTTTTGCTGAGTATATACAAATCCTATTCCTGATTTATCATTCGCCTTTGTGAAACTTTCCAACGCCCTCTTGTAATCATGCTTTTGAAGATACGCATGGCCTTGCGCCGAAAGGTCATTTGCTTTTTTTGCGTATTCTAATGCTTGCTCATGGTTATTTTTTCCGCAGTAAGTAAAACTCAAGCCGGAATCGTCGTTTGCCTTGATAAAACATTCTATTGCCTTATCAAATTCTTTTTTCCCGCAGTAAATATATCCTTGCGCGGACAAATCATTTGCCATCTGGGCATAAACAATCGCTGTATCATATTCTCGTTTCCCGCAATAAGCCAAGCTCAAACCCGAGTCATCATTTGCCTGTTCAAAATAATAAATCGCCTCGTCAAATTGCCTTTTTCCGTTATAAATATGCCCCATAGCTGATAAGTCATTTGCTTTCTGCGCGTAACTGAACGCTAAGTCAAACTCTCTCTTACCGCAGTAGGCGAAACTCAACCCCGAATCATCATTTGCCTGTCTAAAATATTCTATCGCCTTATCAAAATCTTTCTTCCCGCAATAAGCATGGCCTAACGCTGAAAGATCATTCGCTTTTTTAGCGTATTCTATCGCTTTATCAAAGTCCTTCTTGCCGCTACATGCTAAACTTAGCCCCGAATCGTCATTTGCCTGCTGAAAACATGATAAAGCGGCATCAAACTCTTTTTTCCCACAATAAGCGCCACCCATAGCACTAAAGTCATTAGCTTTTTTAGCGTATTGCATTGCTTTATCAAATTCCCTCTTACCGCTATAAACAAAACTCAAGCCGGAATCGTCGTTTGCTTTGATAAAATATTCTATTGCCTTATCAAATTCTTTTTTCCCGCAGTAAGCATGGCCTAACGCTGAAAAATCGTTCGCCTTCTTAGCATATTCAATTGCCCTATCAAATTCTTTCTTACCGCTATAAGCTAAGCTTAAACCTGCGTCATCATTTGCTTGTTGAAAATATTCTATAGCTCTTTCAAATTCCCTTTTCCCGCAATAAATAAGCCCGCAAATTTTATTATCATTCGCAATATTCGCATATCGCATTGCTTGGGAAAAATCCTTTTTTCCGCAGTAAATTAAACCCAGGCCTGACGCGTCATTTGCCTCTTCAAAATATATTAACGCTTTCTCAAATTCCTTCTTCCCGCAATAAGCATGGCCTAATGCCGAAAAATCGTTCGCCTTCTCGGCATATTCTACCGCTCTATCAAAATCCTTTTTCCCGCAATAGGCGAAACTTAAACCCGAATTATCATTTGCCTGCCGAAAATATTCTATAGCTCTTTCAAATTTCCTTTTCCCGCAATAAGCATGGCCTAATGCCGAAAAATCGTTCGCTTTCTCGGCATATTCTATCGCTCTATCAAATTCATTTTTCCCACAATAAGCATAACTCAACGCGGACAAGTCATTCGCCTTAAGCGCGAAGCTTATAGCGGTATCAAACTCTTTTTTTCCGCAAAAAATAAGGCTAAGCCCGGAATAATCATTGGCTTTTGCAAAATAAAGCTCTGCCTCCTCATATTTCTTCTTGCCTAAAAGCGCCATGCCTATACCAGAATTATTTTTGTAACGCTTAAAGTGCGCTAAAGCCTCATCAAATTTTTGTTCCGCAAGCAGAACAAGGCCTAAACCGTTATTGTCTTTTGCCCGTTTGAAATAATCATTCGCCTCATCATATTTTTTCTCACCCAATAATGCTAACCCCATCCCTGAATAATCATTTGCCTTGGAAAAATAATTTTTCGCTTCCGCGTAATCTTTTTTACCGCAGTACGCAAGCCCAAGGGCTGAGTTATTCTTATCTTTCTCGAAATATGTTATCGCTTTATCAAAATCACGTTTTCCGCAATAAGCCAGCCCCACGCCTGAATCATTCTTTGCTTTTTCAAAAATACGTATTGCTTCATCATATTGTTTCATCGCGCAATAGGCCATTCCCTGGCCTGAATAATCCCCGTCCAAAGCGTATAACTCAAGCGCTTTCGCATAATCGCCCTGTTCAAGCGCCCGATAAGCAACCACATTTCCCGCGGATTTCAGCCCCAATAAAAACGCGGCGCTTAAAATTAACGTCCCAAGTATTATATTTAACTTTCTCTTCATTTTAGCTCTCCTTTTTACTGTATAGCCTTGCCAATGAATATAATAATTACTGCCATGATAATTAAAGGGGCCGCCACGATAAAACGCGCAATCCTGCTTTTATACCCTAATTTAAAAAGCATAATACTTCCTATCAAGCCTAAACAAAAAGATAAAAACCAAATATTTTCCGTAGTCAGGCTTATCCTAAAAAATAAAACAGCTATAATCGCTTCGATGAAAAAGGTGAATTTCTTATTGGCGATTGGTTCAATGATTACTTGTTTGAAGTTTTCAGGCTTTTTCTCATTAACATATTCTCTATTGTCTCCTGTAACTGGAAAAGACGCTTTACGGGTAATTAAATACGCGATTAAACTTAATGAGGAAACAACCTGCATAGAATAAAAAAGAAAGGAATACATTACAATATAACGCAACCGCTCTCTGGGGCGCTTACGCATTTCTAAAATAGCCGGCAAAATAGGCGCTATTATTGATATCAGCAGTAATATAAAAAAATCCCACGTCCAAAATAAATTTCCGGATACCCCGGCGATTAATTTAAGCAGCGCGCTATCAAACATAACAGGCATACGAAACATCGGCCCCTGGAATTGAAAATTATAAAAATAAAAAGGTAAAACTATCCCAACCAAAAACAAAAGCACGACAAACGGAAACCCGAGAAGAAGCGTTAAGGCAGAAGCCGCGACATCAAACTTCTCAATCCAGCTTATTTGTTTTGACTTAAGAAAAGAAGGGTAAAATTTCAATAGGCATTCTGTTGTCCCTCGAACCCATTTCTCATTGCGTTTACGGTATTGCTGATACGTCGGCGGATAATCTTCTAAACAGCAAATGTTTTCAGCGTAAACACCTTCAAATCCTTTTTCTCTGATTTTCATCGAATAAGCGAGATCTTCGGTTGCCACTTCAGGAAAACCGCCTATTTGTTTGCATATATCCGCGCGCATCAGCGCTCCATGGCCGTAAAACATAACAAATCCATATTTGTTTTTTGTTTTAAGATATCGCTCGCAATGAAGATCAATTTGAAAACCAAGTTCTTCGGCAAATTCCGTTCTTTGAAGAGGATTTGACTTTTGCCGTGACTGGACAAAAGCAGTTTTATCATTTCTAAAATAAGGCAGCAATCCCACAATATAATTTTTAGGCAAAATAGTATCCGCGTCGGAAATACTAAAATAATCAAAACCGGAAATCCGCCTTAAAGCATTGTTGATATTCCCCGCTTTATAGCCTTGCCTTGTATTACGCCGGATTATAGTTACATCTTCCTTATATTGCGCGGCGAATTTATTAATCTTTTGCTTATGTTCTTCATCATTGCCGTCATCTAAAATAAATGTGTGAAAATTGCTATAATCCTGGCAAAGGCAGGATAAAACAGCCTGTTCCTGAAAATCATTACAAGCAGCGTAAAATAAAGCTACTGACGGCCTGGCTTGCGCGATGCTATAATCTTTTAATTTTTTATACGGTATTTTTGTGTTTTTAAGATACGAGAAAATAACGATAACAAGATGGTAAAAACCGTAAAACCAAAAAAGATCCAGCAATAAAGTAAACGCGATTATCGCTAATTTTGCTATTACATTTTCAGGGCCTATAAGAAGCGCTAAAATTCGGGGATTAAAGTAAAGGACTGTTCCTGCCCAGCAAAAAAGAATTATCCCAAACATCAAGGGGCTCTTTCCTGTTAGAAAGTGTTTATAATGCCCGCCCGCCTTCATTCTTTTCCTTACAATTTTCAAATTTTACAACAGTAATCAATTCTTTTGGTTTAAAACACTAAATGCAGTTATCGATTTGATTGTTTTAAGCGTATCATATTTGTTTTATTTCGTCAAACCTTCCAGTTGCTTCATAAATAAATGTTACCCAAAGGAGTAATCGTTGCGTCAAAATAGACGTTACCGAAGTTGTAGTTATTTTTGATGAAATTTCTGTTTAATTTTAAAGTTAAATTTACGCTGAAGAACATGAATTTTTTCTATTTTAGCCTCGATAGCCTTTCTTAGTTTGAAAGGGTTAAGGGTTTTAAATTGTTCTTTGAGCTTTTGTTTAGTCAGCTCACAGATGTGCAATGAATTAATAAGCCTCTGATAAGGCGTCTGGGGATTATCATAACGCTTGATGATTTTGGAAGCAACTCTTTTTTTCTCTATTAGCTTAACCGAAGGGCAAAAGAAGTTATGATAGAAGCGCCATTCTGAAGTGTAAAGGCTATTGATGAGCATAACAACTTTTGGATTATCAAAG
>JACQZH010000043.1 GCA_016213925.1 Candidatus Omnitrophota bacterium
GCTCTTATGCGCCATTTCATTAAAAAACCGCTTAAAATCATCGACATTTTTTTCGATAATACTTAAACCCGCGGCTTTTTCATGGCCGCCGAATTCTTTCAGCAAATGATCGCATTTTGACAATGTATCAAAAAGGTGGAAATTACGCACAGACCGGCCTGACCCCTTGCCGACATTATCTTTCATGGAAATCAATATCGTCGGGCGGTTATAGCGTTCGGCAATACGCGAAGCAACAATCCCGATAACTCCAGGGTGCCAGTCTTCGTTGTGCAGGACTATTGAGCGGTGATCCTTAAAATTTATTTCTCTTTCCATCATTGCAAGCGCTTCTTTTAAGGTTTTGCCTTCTTCCTGCTGGCGCTGCCTGTTTTCAGCATGCAAAACTTGAGCCAGCTCAACAGCCTGTTCGCGGTTATCGGTTAATAACAGCTCTAATGCCTTTTCCGCGGACCCCATGCGTCCTGTCGCGTTAAGCCTGGGCCCTAAGATAAATCCTACATGAAAAGCCTCAAGCTGGCGCGCTTTAATACCGCTAACCTCTATCAGCGCCCTTAGCCCTGGTTTTTTAGTCCGCGAAAGAATTTCCAGGCCGTTTTTAACCAAAATCCTGTTTTCTCCGGCCAGTTTTGCCACATCACTGATTGTTCCCAAGGCAACCAGGTCCAAATGCTCGTTTACATCAAGAGCTTCTCCGCTGACTGCCTGAGCTAACTTATAAGCTATGCCCACCCCAGCCAGATCTTTAAAAGGATATTCGCAGTTCTTCTGCAGCGGATTTATAACAGAATACGCATTCGGCACCTTATCTTCCTTTGCCCGGTGATGGTCAGTAATAATCGTATCAATACCTAAAGAATTAAGATACTCCACCTCATCATAACTCGTAATCCCGCAATCTACGGTAATTACCAATCCAGTATGCTGCTGTTTAAGAAAAGTACATGCCTGCTTATTTAAGCCATAACCTTCTTCAACACGATGCGGCACATAACAATGCACATCTGCCCCTAAAGCAGTAAATATATATTTAAGCAAAGCGCAACTGGTCAGGCCGTCAACATCATAATCGCCATAAACAAAAATCTTTTCTTTTTGTTTTACCGCTTTTTTAATACGTAAAACCGCTTTACGCATTCCGTGCATTAAAAAAGGGTCAAAGCAGTCTTTTAAAGTTCCCTGAAGGTAAATTTGAGCTTCTTCCGCGCTTTTAATGCCGCGGTTAAGCAGTATCTGCGCGGTTACCGGAGAAATGTTTAACCGCGCTGCCAGAGCCTTTTGCTTTTGCGGCGCCGCGGGCTGAATATTCCAGAGTTTCTGCATGGTTTATTTTTTATTAACTTTCCTAATATAATCTTTGCGGTGCCCGACCGTAAAAAACAGCAATCCCAACTGCATCATAATCAGGGCCGCGGCAATTATAATTTCCTGTTTATTAAGGATTCTTTCCTTTAAAAAATAGCGGAACAAATATAAGGCGCACAGCAATGCGCCGGTAACCAGCACGCGGATAAACTCACCGTTATAATGCGCCTGTTTTATGCTGAATTCCGCGGCGGTTTTTGATTTATATTTTTTAAAATTAGGGAATATCACCGGCACTGCTTTTTTATATTTAAGGTATTCCCTGCCGAAAAGCTCTGTAAGCAGAATCTCCTCTTTTTTTATCGTGCCCTGATAGAAAAAGAAAAATACCGCGCTGTAAATAATCGAAATAAAAATATTATTCACGAAAAGGCAAAACCCAAGGCCCATGAGAAAATTTCCCAGATAAAGCGGGTTACGCACATACGCGTAAGGCCCGCAAGTGGCTAAACTGCTGATCTTTTTTATGTATCCGGCGGCCCAGAAACGGACAAAAAGTCCGGCAAGTACAAGCCATAACCCGAATTTAAAGCTCATCCCGTAATTCCAGGCGAAAAAAAGATACAGCCCTGCAAACGGATATGACGCCCATAAACGCAATTTTTTAAAACGCATGCTTTTCAATTAAATCCCACTGGTTATCTGAATCTATTTTTTCTTAATCGCTTCTTAGTGTATTGTCAGGCAATAATTAACAATTTTCAATCAAACACTAAATCCTAAATAAACCAAAAACTATAAACTCCAAATAAAAATTAAACTTTTTTTCACCCTTCTTTTCGTGTTTTAAGCTTTGGTCATTTAAGTTTATTTAGAACTTAAATTTCTGGTTTCCCCTTCGGGGACTCACCCTTACGAGTACTCCAGCTAGGTAATTTACTCAAAGTAAATTACCTAGGGGCCAACTCAAAAATTTACAAAAGTAAATTTTTGAGGGGCATGGTTTCTGGTTACTGGTTTCTGGTTACTAACTTAATATTTATAACACACTCCTAAATTCACTCCCCACTCATCCAGCAAGCGCGCTTCAGTATTAAAACTTACCCGATCATTAAAACTGTAATTCGCGCCGAAAAACACTCCCCAGATATCTTCAGATTTTAGCCTGCGGCGAAAATCATCAACTTTATATTTAAGCTGTACTTCACTGTACTGTACCCCTGCGTAAAGCGCGGCCTTTTCCCATTCTTTTATCCCAAGCAATGACATCTGCCACTCATCCCAAATAACCCGGTGCTTCACATCATTTACAGTATCCTTAAAAGGATGGCAGCTGATATGCTGAAACCCTAAGATTGATTTAAACCCTGAAGATTTATCCTCATACCAAAGATACCTAAACCCGTATCCTCCGGCAAAACCAGCGCTAAAATCAAGGCTGATATCATCATTACGGTCAAACGACACGCTTCCCATGCCTACTTTTCCGTCAAGAAAAAGGCGTTCCGTCAGCCCGTAACTTGCGCTGATAAAATACTGGGTTGTGCTTGCTTTGCCCTCTACCTTATTAAAATCGCGCAAAAATATATGGTTAAACTGCGCTCCCCAGATTGATTTATGCAAAGCAGGCAGGAAATCCCCTTCCGAAGGAATAGCAAAAGCAACACCACCAAAAAAAAGAAAAATTAAAAAACCGACAAGAACAACCCGTCCCATGGAAAATTTTATCCTTTAAATTTTGTTTCCAGCTTTATATTAGCCTTAATAGATGCTTTTGTCAATTCACAAGTCGCAGGCTGCAAGCCTCAAGATGCAATAGTTGATACTTTTTTAATCAAACACTAAACCCTAAACTCTAAATCCTAAATAAACCAAAAATTATAAACTCCAAAAAAAAAAAATAAACTTTTTTACCCTTGTTTTTATGTTTTAAGCTTTAGTCATTACTGGTTTCCCCTTCGGGGACTCACCCTTACGAGTACTCCAGCTAGGTAATTTACTCAAAGTAAATTACCTAGGGGCCAACTCGAAAATTTACAAAAGTAAATTTTCGAGGGGCCTGGTTTCTGGTAGCTGGTTTCTGGTTACTACTTACCCCTTCGAGGACTCATCCTTGCGAGTACTATTCTTCTATTTCAAATCTCTTGCGGCAATTATTACACTCATAAACTGCCCGCTCATAACGCGGCTCAACAAACCGCGTATCATTGCTGTCGCATAAAGGGCAATACACAGGATCCTTCCACTCAACCCCCAGGACATCATCCTCCTGAGAATTATCATCCTCAAAAACTTCCGCTTCCACATCAACAACGTTTTTTCTTCCGCGGCCTTTACTATTTTTATTCTGCCATTGAGCCTGCGCGCCCTTAAACGGAGAAAAAAACACTTTTTTCCCCATAAGCCCTGCCAAAAACAGCGCCCCCAGCAAAACCCCTCCCACCGCAAGCCAGTAAAGAAACGGAAGGAATAAAAGCCCGAAAAAGAAATTAAAAACCAAAAGCATAACAATAAAATATGCTGCCTTGCCGATCACGAATAACGCATTTAGATTAAGTTTCATAATATAAATCCCAAATTAAATATTAAACACTAAACCCTAAACTCTAAATCCTAAATAAATCCAAAATTATAAACTCCAAATAAAATTAAACTTTATTCACCCTTCTTTTTATGTTTTGAGCTTTGGTCATTTGAGTTTATTTAGAGTTTAGTCTTTAAAGATTAGCGTTTCTGGTTTCTGGTTACTGGTTTCCCCTTCGGTGCCCGGTTTCTGGTAACTGGTAACTGGTTTCTGGTTACTAATAACCCGTTACTTCCTATCCAGCCAGATACCTTTTAAATGCTCGGTTATCTTTAAAGCTGCCTGGCTGTCAGGCTCAAGCTTCTCATCCTCATCAACCTCTTCAGCTTGTCTATGCCTCGAAGATTTTTCCAAAAACTCTTTTACCGAACTCACCCTTGAACCAACAGCCCGGCAGTAAAATTTTATCGCCTTATCATCGCTGACCACAACAATACGTTTCGGATTACGGCTTTGCTCCACTATCCTCTTTATCTTATCATCCGCGGACTCGTTCTTGCTGAAAATAACCTTTATCGCAGAACGTACTTGCGGGCTCTCAACTTCAGCTTTTCCGTCAAAAACTACAGTCACCTCGTTTTTCTTCGAGCCGTGCAGTTGATGCTTTTCAATAAAATGCATCAGGGAATCCCTGCCCGCCCTAAGCTTCTGGCCGGTCAAAAAATCCACCTGCTTTATCACATTATAACCGTCGATTATGTAATGAAGAGACATAATAAATACCGCTCATGGTTCATGGCTCATAGCTATATTGTCTTTTTAATATAGTTTATTAGACTAGATAACATTTTTCCAATTTGGGCTCCACGTTCTTTCATCGCTGAAAGCTGTTCTATAGAAATCCACGATTTTTTGTAAAATATAATTAATAAAGTAATAGTTTCATATAAAGATCCACGCGCGATATATAGAAATTGAATACATTCTTTCTTTGAATATCTGCCTATCCATCAATGATTTTTCCCCATGAGCTAAGAGCTATGAGCCATATAGAGTTTATCCAGCGGACTTTTCGGAGCATTGGACATATTTCTCATAACATGCGTATAAATCATCGTTGTTTCAACATTCTTATGCCCCAGTAATTCCTGCACTTCCCTAATATTTATTCCATCCATTAAAAGATGGGTAGCGAAACTATGGCGTAATGTATGCACAGTCGCGTGTTTGGCGATACCGGCGTCTTTTACCGCCTTGGCTACTATCTTTTGTATCGCATTCGGCGTAATGTGATGGCGCCGGATGATTCCTCCGCGGGGATCAACAGATAGTTTGGCAGAAGGAAAAACATACTGCCATCGCCATTCTTTGGCCGCCTTTGGATATTTGATAGAAAGCGAGCCCGGCAAGAAAACTTCCCCATACCCTTTGCTTAAGTCATCATCATGCAGCAGCTTTACTTTCCCAAGATAATCCCGTAAATCCGCCTTGAGCATCTCAGGAAGCATAGTCACCCTGTCTTTATCCCCTTTGCCCGCCCGGACAGTTATAGAATTCATCCCGAAATCAATATCATTCACCCGTAAGCGGACACCCTCCATCAAGCGCATCCCCGTACCATAAAGCAGCTGCACTATCAGCCGGTTATTTCCATTCAAGCGGTTAAATATCTCCTGAACTTCTTGTTTCGTCAAAACTGACGGCAGCCTGGCTCCCCGTTTTGCCCGGACAGTTTCATTCATTCCTTCCAACTCAAGCTTAAACACATTCCTGAATAAAAATAACAACGCGTTAAACGCCTGGTTTTGAGAAGAAGCAGAAACTCTTTTTGTTAGGGCAAGATACGTCAAAAAATCTTTTACGTCTTCAGAGCATAGAGAACGGATATTCACCTCTTTATTCTTAATACACCGGATATACTCAAAAAAACGCCGCGCCCAATCCAGATACACACGCTCAGTACTGTAAGAAAAGTGCTTAAGCCGGATAAGCTCGCGCAGCTGTTCTAAAAACTTCCTATCATCAGCCGGCATGTTATTGGATGAATTCATTTTTTCAATACAATCCCGGTGCTGTGAATACAACCTGATAGCTTTATCAGCCTGCTTTATTTGCCACTGCGTCATATCTGTACGGCTTAAAATCAGGATAAATTCGCTGATTTGTTTATCAAGAGGTAAAGCTTTATTTTTTTCTTCCGCTTCAAACTTCAGAAACTTACTGACCCAAAGCGCGTAATACGGCACATTCTTAGTTGCCGCTAATTTGCTTTTTATTAAAAAAGCCTGAAATTCAGGCAGAACGTTATTTTCCATTTCATTCACCCTTCCCGCCAAATCATCAATACTATACATACTATGTATTTGCTGATATTATATATTAAATATATACTAAGGCAAGAAATTTATTTGACAATGTATTTTTAGAGTGCCATACTAAGAATTAAACATATACTATGTATATTAATTGTTATGAGAATAAAATAAAGATATGAAAAGAAAATTATTAAATCAAATACAATTGCTTATGATTGAGGGTAATAAATTTACATTTCAAAATTTTTGCTATCCACATGCTCCAGAAGGTAAATATGGGGGTAAAGATACTCCAAGATGGCTTATTTGGAAAACAAGAAGTTTTAACTTAATTACTAAACTTTCTGCTTCTAATTCACCAGCCGTTACATTAGCAGAAGAAGCAATGGAGATACACACTGAAGGATTTTATCCAAACAACTTTGAACGCCAAAAAGAAACAATGCTTGAGGCCTTGAAATTAACTGCAGAAAGTGTAAAGAATGATCCATTCGAAGAGCTTAAAAAGCCAACATCTAAAAAAACATTCACTACGCTTTCAAGTAAGATTTTTGTAGTACATGGACATGATCATTCTTTAAAAACAGAGGTTGAGAATTTTTTAATTAATATTGGTCTTGAACCAATTGTATTACATAAAAAACCAGATGAAGGACAAACTATAATTGAGAAATTTGAAAAACATAGTGATGTTGGATATGCATTTATTTTACTTACCCCTGACGATATTGCTTACACCATAGATCAGGATGCAATAGAAGATTCTAAACGAACGAAACAGAAGCAATCTAGGCCAAATGTGATTTTAGAGTTTGGTTATTTTGTTGGAAAACTGGGACGCAATCGTGTTTGTTGTATTTATAAAGAAGGCGTTGCCTTACCAAGCGATCTCAGTGGACTTTTATATAAAAAAATAGAAAAATCAATTGAAGAAAAAGGATATGAAATAATAAAAGAACTTCAAGCAGCTGGATATAAACTACAAATTAAATAAACTCATAACAATTCGCTCCAGGCAATCGGAACCCGCCCCGAAAAAGCCGGGTCGGTCTCCTCTGCCTGAGCTCAAGCGTTATGTGAGAAATAATAATAAAATTAAACATGAAAAATATTTTAAATTATACTCATGTAGAAGCAAAACAATACTTCTTAAAAGAAGAAAGTTATTTTAATTTTGATCTTCCTCCGTATTTCAAGTTTCAAAATCTTATTACCAAACTATCTGAGAAACTGGACAATAAATTGCTTTCGGATTTCTATAACACATACAAAAATGCAGGTAAAAAAAATTCTAAAGCAACTTATCCGAGTGAATTTGAAAATGTTAACTATAAACTGCTTAACAATAAAGATGGTCGGTTTGCATGGCGTCCATTTCAGCTTATACATCCAGCTATATATGTTTCACTTGTTCATCGGATAACAGAAAAACAAAATTGGGAGTTTATAGTTAAAAGGTTTAAGTCTTTTAGCAAGGATCCGAGAATATCTTGTTTTAGTATTCCTCTGGAATCAGATAGTAAAATATCGGATAAAGCAAAATCTGTATTGAATTGGTGGCAATCCATCGAACAAAAATCTATAGGTTTGGCATTAGAGTACGAATATATTTTACACACAGATATTGCAGATTGTTATGGCTCTCTTTATACTCATACAATCCCTTGGGCACTACATTCTAAAAAAACAGCTAAAAAAGAAAAAGATAATAAGCTTTTAATTGGCAATGTGATTGATTGGCACCTTCAAGATATGTCCTATGGACAAACAAATGGTATCCCCCAAGGTAGTACTTTAATGGATTTTGTTGCTGAAATGGTTTTAGGGTATGCTGATCTTGAATTATCAGAAAGAATTAGGAGATTAAAATTAGCTGATTTTCAAATACTTAGGTATCGGGATGACTATCGAATATTAGCGAATAACCCGCAAGATGCCGAACTTATAGTAAAACATATTACGGAAATCATGATAGAACTTGGAATGCAGCTGAGCGCAAAAAAAACATTACTTTCCAATGATGTAGTGCAGGATTCAATTAAGCCAGACAAGCTGTTTTGGATTTATAGTAAAAAAGAAACTGGTAATTTACAAAAAGACTTATTACTAATACACAATCTTTCCAAGAAACATCCAAACTCAGGCAGTTTAACTAGATCTCTGCATGAATTTTTTTATCGAATCGAACCCATTAAAAAAACAAACCAAAACATTACTGTTCTTATAAGTATAATCATTGATATTACCTACAAAAATCCACGGACATATCCCATTTCAGCTGCAATACTTAGTAAATTTATAACATTGATTAGTTCAAAAAAGGCACAAAACAGGATATTAGGTTTAATATTAAGGCGATTTGAAAAAATTCCGAATACTGGATACTTGCAGATATGGCTTCAACGAATTCTTTTAAAGACAAACCCTAATTACAGTTTTAATGAAGATCTCTGTAAGAAAGTAATTGATTCAAATATTTCTATATGGAATTCTGATTGGCTTAAGGATTCTCTGAAAAACATTATAAACTCTAATCCAGTTGTTGATAAAAAAGTTATCCAAAAAATACGAGCAATAATTGATGCTAAAGAAGTAGAACTTTTTGAATCAAAAACAATCTATACATATTGATTAAATAAACAAACAGAACTGTAAATTGAAATATAAAAACACATAACAATTCGCTCCAGGGCAATCGGAACCCGCCCCGAAAAAGCCGGGTCGGTCTCCTCTGCCTGAGCTCAAGCGTTAGCCTATGATAAAAGAAGGATATAATATGCTACAAATATTATTAGGAGCAGGAGTTTTATCTGCGCTTATTGCAGGGCTTATTTCGTTCCGACTGCAAAACAATTTCTTTAAAGAGCAAACAAAATGTTTGCAAGAAAAAGAAGAACAAGATAATTTTAAAAAAGCTGAATTTATAAAAAAAGCTTTTCTGCATGAATCAAACTATAATATTTTATTAGCCGAAAAAGCTAATGCTATGCAGCAAAGAATAGAGCAATATTTTGACACTCAATGTTACTCATTATTTAAAGAGAACATTGCCTTATTAGGTGATGAGTTAGCAGAAAGTATTAACAATCTCTATATTGAATTATTTAGCGCCAATTCTCAAATTAAAAAATTAAATTACACCCAAGTAAATTATTTAAGCATAAAACCAGTATACGAAAACCAAAAGGAAAAGCTTGAAAAATTTGTTACTTTTTTAAAAACTAAATTAAAATAAAAAAAGCTAACATCGCTTCAGGTAATCGGAACCCGCGCTCTATCGGGCTCGGCCTCCTTTACCTAAGCTTAAATGTTAGCTGTTACAAAAGGGGAATTAAATGGCGATATTTACACCTCGCGGATTAAAAATAAGAATTTCTATTCCTTATGCATTTGCCTTACTATCAAGATTATATCCTAAAGTCAGCGCTTTTCGAGTTTTAAAAACTGTTGAAGGGATAGAATTATTACCAAAAGCAGTTACATTTATTACAGCTATTATATGTTTTATACTAAAAATAGAACCTGTCAGAATATTTTATCTTGTATTTGCATCTTATTTAATTATCACATTAATAAATACTTTTGGATTTTATGTTATTCCGGGTTTAGTAAGCATTGGAACAATCTTTAGCTACATATCTGGTTATGGTATCTACCTGATCAGTTTAATTATTATTGGATTTATCCTAACTGGATGGCAGGGGTTGATGGCCTTATTTGCTGCAAAAAGTTTAGGTTGGGTTATAACATTTTTTATTGAATTATTACAAACCAAAAGGATTTACAACTTAGGTGGGCATGCCTTTACAGCTTCAGAAAGAAATTTTTTCAATGCTTATCGGCTTCATGCTTCAAGAATGGGAGTAACAACAAATATTGATGTGGCAGATGAAGAACTAAAGGAAGAATACTATATGAAATCTCTCGAAGAACTTTCATATAAATGGCCAGAAGTAGTAAATAGGTTTACTACAGATTGATAGATTTCTTATAAGAATCGGAGTTAGAATATTAGAATAAACTAACTTCAAAAGCATAAAAATAAAACAATAAAACCGTCTAACAAATCACTGCACCTGATTTTGCCTGCGGCAAAACAGGTGAGTTCAAATGTTCGATCAAGAAATAATAAAAAAAATGATAAAGCTTATTGATCTGATAAGTTTAGCTTGTATAACGATGGGAAAATTCAAAATCCATTGTGCTACGGGGTCAAATCCCGCTCCACTTGAGGCGTTTTATGACGACAAATTTAAAAAGTGGCAAGAATATCAAAATAACCGCAACTTCAAATGCGACCATATCATATCCTTGATCCACCTTGGCGGTTCTGATTGGCTCTTTGCTGGGATTTACAAAGTCAACGGTATTCGGCCAAAATCAAACAATGAAAAATCATGGTTCGAGTATTCGACATCCGAACTCCCCGGTTTAGATCATCTCACCGGACGTGCCATAATAGTATTCAACAAGAATTTTAGAGCCTCTTATCTGATAGGTGACCGATATGCTTCCCTATTGTTGGTAAAAGAGATCAAACCGGAACGGCAGTCAATCGGGGACTTTCCAGGGTACAACAAAGTCTGTTTGCCGCTTCGAGGACTCAAGACAGTTGTCCGTCAGCAACTTCAAAGCTGGAAAACGGCATTGAGCAACATCGCTGGTGTTTATCTAATCTCTGATACAATGACCGGAAAACAATACGTTGGTAGCGCATACGGCGACATTGGAATCTGGCAAAGGTGGTGTGCCTATGCTACCACCGGCCACGGAGGCAACAAGGAGCTAAGAGATTTACTGAGAGAAAAAGGCGATGATTACGCGCTTAATTTTCTGTTTACAATTCTTGAGGTTATTGACCTTAATGCAAGCAAAGAATATATCACCGCTCGCGAATGCCATTGGAAGGATGCTTTACTGACAAGGCAATATGGATATAACAGCAACTAAGAATAAAACTAAATGATCGAACAAGGCAATCCAGGTAATTTTATTCCGCGGCAAAGCCGCTCCATAAAATACCTGATTTTCGTGTTATAGGTAAAAAATTATGACTAAAAAAAATGTTTTAATATTTTGTGTTTTGTTTTTATTATTCTGCATTACAGCACAGGCTGGAACATTTACCATCCCTGACTGGTTGATAAACTCATGTGTTTTTATTATGCGTGGTGAAGAAGTTAACGGGACAGGTTTTCTTATTTGGATTAAAGAATATGATTCCAACTTTTGTTATCTTGTTACAGCAAAACATGTGGCTCAATCTGTTTTGAGTAATACTCAAGACCCTTTAAAAATACGTTTTAATCTAAAGGAAGGTAATAATGCAAAAATCTTTGATTTTCCAACCTTCAACTTTAAAGGAAAAAGGTGGATAGAACATGAAAATCCCACAATAGATATTGCGGTCATTCCACTTACTATCTTTGACAAAGTGTCGAAACTTGAAGTAGGAGTTCGTATAATAGAAAGCCCCGAAGACGAATTTTTAGCGACAACTCAATGGATTAACAAATACAAGGTAGCTCCTGGAGACCAGGCATTTAGCCTTGGTCTTGTTCCGTATCTTTATGCAAAAGATCAAAAGAATCTTGTCTTATCAAGGTTTGGCACTATTTCTCTTCTCCTTGACCAGGAAATCAACTTGCCTGGTGGTAAACAAAAAGCATATTTTCTTGACTGTCAAGCTTTTCCAGGCAATAGTGGAGGGCCCGCATTTGTTCTTATTGAGCGTTCAGAAGAAGGCCCGCTTCTTTCTGGCTGGCGCTTCGGATTATTAGGTGTCGTTGCGGAATTTGTACCAAGCGCTCTTCGAACTAATATAGTTGATATTCAAGATACACAACACCAGACAACAATTCAATTAATTGAAAATACAGGCATCAGCAAGATTATACCTGTTGATTACCTTGTTGATATTTTATTCTCTGATAATCAGAAAGAATTTCGCAAGAAAATTATTGCACAAAAAAAAGCAGAAATTCATTAAGGAACCTCTAATAATGCTTCCCTATACAAAAAGGAGAAATAATGAGCGAACGATTAATTATTAAAACATTTAGAAAACAAGATTTTTCCGCTAGTTTTCCGTGGATGCAATTTTGCGAGGAAATAGGGGTAGATCATGTAGCCCCATCTATAAACATCGCAATTCTTAAAGATGAATGTAGTAGTAATTGAAAAAGAAATTGAATATTAACTAAACCCTATAACAAAGCAATCCAGGTAATTTTATTACGCGGCAAGCCGCTCCATAAAATACCTGATTTTTGTGTTATCTGAAAATAATAAAACCATTATTAGGAGGTTACAAATGGGATCCTTATACTTGAATAGATTATCACAAAAAGAAAGAGAAGCTTTAATCGAAAAATTATTCCAATCTCAAAAAGAAATTTGCTTCATTTGCGAAAAAACAATTGACCTTAAACTTCACAAAGATGCTCTTGATATTGACCATATTGTTCCTACAAAATTAAACGGGAAGGATGACCCCGTTAATTTTGCGTTAACACATTCAAGTTGTAACAGATCAAAACAAGCGTCCGACCTTAATATAGCAAGGATACTTAATCACTTTGATGAGCTTAAAAATAATATTTCCTCTGAAAACCGCGGTCCCAATTTAGACGATATTTTGAAATCAAAGAGCGGCTCACAATACGAAATAATATTTAACAAACAAAATGGGAAGATTAAATATTCTCTCCCCGAAATTGGCAATAATCAAATCTTTGATTTGCCTGTTTATATAGATGCACTCAGTGGGTTTGAATACTTTTTTACAAATCTTCCAATAGAGTATCTTTATCATGATGACAAAATTAATCCGAGGTCAATTGGAGAGAACATATCTAAGTTAATTCACGAGTTTTATTTAAAAAGGCCACAATTACACATTTCTCTGGCTTGGATCGACCTTAACTGTCCGAAAACCAAAGTAAAAGTTTTTGACGGGCAACATAAAGCGTCGGCTCAAATATTGCTCGGAGTAAAACAATTGCCAGTTAGAATTTTTATTAATCCCAATCCTGATATTTTATTAACGACCAATACAAACGCTGGAACGACTTTAAGACAGGTAGCATTTGATAAATCTGTTCAACGTCACTTAGGTAGCGCTTTGTATCTTGATAGAATTGACAGATATAAAACTGACTGCAATTTGTCTAATGATAATTATAACTTTTCAGAAAGGGATTTATTGAAGTACTTTAAAGGTGAGTCAAGAGAAATGAAACGATATATTTTGGATGCAGTTAGAGATTCAATTACCCACAATCCCGAAAACAAATTAAAAGATTATATTGATTTTGGCGGGAGAGGTAAAGATAGACCCCTATCATACAGCACCATAGAGAAAACATTTTACTCTTTCTTTATCTTTCAGGATGTTTTAGAAACACCTATCAATTACCGGTTAGAAGAAGGTGGAAATCCGAGAGAATTAGAGAAAGAACAAATCCTTGAGTTAATGAACTTAATTGCAGAAGAAATATTTATTGGTAAATTTGACGGCGATATTGGCACAAGTCAGATTGAAAGTAAGATTCAAAAAGGAGAGAACTTGCCGCTACCTCATATACGGGCGTTTAGAATGAGCAAAGAAGAAATTCTCTACAACTGGCTCAGATATATTGAACAAATAATAAAAAACTATTTCATTATGCAGGGCAAACCAATTCAAGAAAGCAAATTATTCCAATATAAATTTCCAGAGCCTTTATGGGAGAGGATCAAAATATTCATAAAAAATATTGCTAATCTGCCAGTCTGGATAAATAAAGAACTATCCTCAACTGTTTTCGGTGGTAAACAGGTTAATGATTATTGGCAAACAATTTTTGAAACGGGAAAATCATCGCAAGGATTACAAGTATTAGCGGAACCAATTGATTTAATGAAAATGATTAAAGATTAAAAAAACAGATAACTTGTTAATATAGCCGACGGCAAAAAGCGCCGCGGCTGATTATAATGTTATCTATAAAAAACAAATTGGGGGAAAATCGATGAAATGCTACTACCATGTTGAAAAGGATGCTATTGGGATCTGTAAAAACTGCAACAAAGGTCTTTGTAAAGAATGCGCTGTTGATGTTACCAATGGGTTAGCTTGTAATAATTCATGCGAAGAAGAAGTCAAAAAAATAAATGAAATAATTTCGCGAGGAAAAACGGCATACAGAAAAACTGGAAAAGCATATTTACATAATGCGATAATATATGGATTATTAGGTTTATTTTTCGTTTTAATAGGATTTTATTCTTTATTTACGGACGGACATTCCTCATCAGTGTTGTTTATTCTTCCAGCAGGAATAATATTATTACTAGGAGGGTTTTTCTCCTATACAAATAGTAAAAAAATATCTAAAATAGAAGGATAAAACTAGATAACAAATCGCTTCAGCTAACTGGTGAGCACGTTCTATGAAGCTCACCCCAGTAGCTGAGCTCTGGTGTTAGATGAAAAAATAAAAAGGAAATAAAATGATTGCAATCGCATTCGCCATCGTATTAATTCTTATAATTCTTATCGTAGTTTCAATAAAATCAACAGGAAATATTAAACTAGTATTTTTGTCAATATCAACGCTTGCCATCATTGTTCCTATAGCCCTTATTCTCTCGATCAAACCTGCACAACAAGGGAAAATATTGCCTCAATGGGGAAAGATATCTTTATTATTCTTTGAACCAAAAGATTTATGGGAACCGCTCGCACAAGCATCGCTCGAACAAAATAAAAAAGAATATAATTTTGTCTTTTCCCATAAATACGTGGGGAATCATGACATCGAGATTGTTCTCTCCAGGCCAGAAATAGACATTTGGAAAATTGAAAAAAACGGCTTAAGCCTAACTGTTTCAATCTATAATGAAACGAATAAAATATTTTCAAAAACAACGTCCTACGTTGGCGCCTTTAAGGGATTACGCGGTAGCGGGCTCACATACCTAAGCTACTCATTGCCTGAAGATTTACCCATAAATAAAGAATTAAAAGTAAAAATTGAAATAACCGGAAATATTGAAAATTTTATAAATCAATACGGTAGTGCTAAATTAATAATTAAAAAAAGCTCTGACATCTAACAACTCGCTTCAGGCAATCGGAACCGCTGCGCGTTTCCTCTGCCTGAGCTCCGGCGTTAGAAAAATAATTTTAAATGAATAAAAAAAATATTCTAATTAGAACAGTTTAACAAATGACTATTAATTATAAAATTAAACAAATTGAAATTTTATTGACTAAGGTTAAATACGAAAATAGTTTTCTTACAAAAGAAGAAAAGGATGAATTATTGGAACGCTGGATAAGTTCAACGGATAGTAATCGTAAAAGAATACATGATTTCATGGATCCTGATTTGTCTGGTTTTGTAATAGGTGTGCAATATTCAGCTATTTGTGATGATCGTTCATGTGATTTTTGTCAAAGCCACAACGGTGAGTCTATAAAAATTGACAATCACCTGATAAAAGAAAATACACCGCCGATTCATTTAGGCTGTAGATGCATATGGTCACCTATAACTAAAATCGAATTTGAACGAGGAAAGATTAATTTTACTTGGAGTACTATTAAAAAGCCAAACTTAGATCTCATCACATTTTAAAAAATAAATAAAATTTTTGAATTTAAATAGAAAACATTTCTAACAAATCATTTTTGCTTTCACACGGTGTTAGGTTAAAAAAGGAGAGAAAAATAATGAAAAGAGGTTTAATTTTTATATTGTTTATATTTATACTTTTTTTAAACAGCAACGCCTATGCAATTATTTTCACAGTAGATGCTGACCTTAATTCAATCACTTCTACTTATTATCAAAATATTATTCCCCCGTATTCCGTTACTCATCTAGATACAAACTTATTTTTGAATAACGGCGATTTCCTTGAGATTTCTGCTTCTGGCACTTGGAGTAATGCTCCCACATCATATAATCTCATATTTGGCCCCAATGGAAATCCTAATGAAAATATTGCCCTTTCATATCCTGGCGCGGGTTATCCCGTCGCAGCTTTAATGGGAAAAATCGGCGATGGAGATTATTTTTTTATCGGCAGTAGTTATTCAAACTACGTGACTGAAAATGGCATCCTATATTTAGGATTCAATGCTACTGATTATGGAAATAACTGGGGGACTGTTAATGCGGATGTAAACATTACAGAAACAAACAGTCCCGTCCCTGAACCAGCGACAATGCTGTTATTCGGACCAGCTCTATTGAGCTTAATCTGTTATAAACGAAAAAACAATAGATAAAAAGTATAAAAAATGGTATAATTTTTTCATGATTACTCAAGAAGATAAAAATAAAATTAGCGAGTTGGCAAAAAAATATCATATTTCTCAAGTGCTTTTATTTGGATCTGCGCTCAAAAATGACAGCTTCAATGATATTGACCTAGGTATTAAGGGAATAAACCCAGAATTGTTTTTTAAATTCTATGGCGAACTGCTTTTTGCCCTTTCTAAATCTGTGGATTTGGTGGACCTGGATATAGACAATCCCTTTATCACCTTTGTACAGCAGGAAGGGATAAAAATTTATGGCTGATTTGCAGCAGCGAATAAAAATCGAAATTTATAATATTACCGAAGCCTTAGAAGAAATCAATAATATAAAAGACAAAAAGAATAAAACAAAAATAGAACTGGCCGGTATTGCTACTTATCTGCATAATTTTTACAGCGGTATCGAAAATATACTTAAGCAAATATTGGCAGAAAAAGGCATTAAGATTGCAAAAACTGAATTCTGGCATAAAACCCTGCTAAATATTTCCGTAGAAAATAAAATCATATCCTTGGAATTCAAGGACGCCCTATCAGATTATTTAGCCTTCCGTCATTTTTTTGTTCACTCCTACGGTTTCATGCTGGACGAACGCCGATTGTTGTCTCTCACAAAAAATGCTGAAAATATATTTCACGAATTTAAAGAAAATATTAAACAATATTTAACAATTTAATTTCTAACAAATCAATCCAGGTAATTTTATTCCGCGGCAAAGCCGCTCCATAAAATGAGGGCGCTGAGGGACGTAGATAAAAGTATAAAAGAGTAACCTGGGTCAAGTCTCGCCTTGACTACATGTTAATTTGAACCAGCATATTTAATCAACAAAATATCTAGAAGAACGCCTTTATCAAACTTTTCATCTAATAATGCACCTGATGCTGCGGTTTTTATATCAGAAGACTTTGCCGAAGATATTAAAAAGGTTGTTGATTATATTTTTACGCAGGCTCCATCATGTCCTGCTTTACAAAGAAATATTGAAACTTGGTACAATCAACAACCACCAATAATTGGGGATATCTAACGTAATTCTATTGAGCGGGCAGAGCGAATAAACTAAACGCTGTTTGAACAACCCTGCTTCGCCCCATGCATTTAGTTAAATATATACTATCTATTGAAAACCACAATATAAATAGTTATAATAAATACTATGATTAAAGATAAAAAGGAAATTTTAAATCTCATAAAAAATAACCAAAATGACATTGTGTCTTTCGGCGTAAAACAACTTGGTCTTTTTGGCTCGTTCGTTAAGGGAAAACAAAACCCTGAAAGCGATATTGATTTACTTGTTGAATTCTACCCTGATAAAAAAAACTTTGATAATTTCATTCACCTTTCCTTTTTACTTGAAACATTATTAAAACATCGCATAGAATTAGTAACTTCCGAATCATTAAGCCCTTATATTAAACCTAATATATTACGAGAGGTCGAATATGTCATTTCCCGGGCATGAATATCTTCTCCATATATTGGATGAAACAAAATATATTTTAAGTCAAACAAAAGTATTGACTAAAGAAGATTTTATGCAGAACGAAACACTCCAAAGAGCGTTTGTCCGTAGTATAGAAATTATCGGAGAGGCTACAAAAAATACCCCTGACAATTTAAAACAAAAACATCCTTATATAGAATGGCGAGCTATGGCTGGCATGCGGGATATATTAATACATGATTACTTCGGCATAGATTATGATATTGTATTTTCAGATTCTTGGTGCATTATGTTTTTTTGTTTTAATGGCAATTTGCTGGGGCATACTTAGCTTAATCACTGAAGAATAGACAAATTAGTTGTCTGAATGCGGGTCATATGCTATAATTTTGTTGGGAGGTAACAAAGATGATTCTTAAAATTATTTTAGAACCTAGCGATGAAGGCGGTTATACTGTAGTTGTCCCTGCTTTGCCGGGTTGCATTAGCGAAGGGAACACGAAAGAAGAAGCATTAAAGAATATTCGCGAAGCAATTGAACTTTATCTGGAGCCCGTAGAAGACGATGCCACCTTCTCCGTCAATGCCGAACAAGTAGAAATAACGGTATGAAAGTTCCAAGCGTAAATTATCAGCAAGCCATAAACGTTCTTCACCGTGACGGCTGGGTTGTTGTCCGTCAAAAAGGAAGCCACATTCGCTTACAAAAACACGTTAACAATGAAACACTCAAAATTATCGTTCCCGCTCATCGGCCAATTAAACGGTCAACGCTATCTCATATTTTAAAACAAGCGCAAATCTCTATAGATAAATTCATTGAATTACTATAAAATTCCTAACCGCTTCAGCTAACTGGTGGGCACGTTCTATGAAGCTCACCCCAGTAGCTGAGCTCCGGCGTTAGATTAAAAAAATAGAATATTTGCAAAAAGATAGTAAATATATTATAATTACTCTGGAGAAATAAATATGGAAAAAGTATTGGTTAATTCAGATAAATATAATGGGCAATATGTTGCGATAAAAAGTGCCACTGATAATACCATTATAGGATCGGGCAATACGCCAGAAGAGGCTTTAAACAAGGCACTAAGAAAAGGCATTAAAAACCCCTTTCTTCTGTACGTTCCAGATGAAGGAATAGTACACATTTATTATGTTAGTTGAAAATTATCCTTTTACAATCACCAGGCCAGGAGATATTGCAAGGCCGTATATTCCAATCACAATCATTAACCCCGAAAATAAAAAAGAACTGAATGTATTTGCCTTAATTGATACTGGTGCCGATGAATGCGCACTACCAGCCTCGTTTGCCCCGCCATTAGGCCATAATTTACAATCAGGATATCAGAAAAAAATAAGCACGGGCAATGGCATAACTGTGGCATACAGCCATACAGTTTATATTAAAGCTTTTGATTTTCTAACGGAAAATGTGTTGATAGATTTTATGCCAAATCTACAAATACCATTGCTTGGAGTTAAAAGCTTCTTGAGTAATTTTACTTTAAAAATTGATTATACGGATAAAAATTTTTCAATTCTATAATCTAACAATGCGCTTCAGCGAATTTGTACCGCTGCGCGGCCCAAATCGCTGAGCTCCGGCGTTATGTGAAGATAAAAAAAGAAAGTAATAATAAAAATTATTCAGGATGGAAATGGAACAAAAAAATTCCATTTACTCCTTTACACTACTTAATTTTTATAATCGCTATTGTGTTAATTTTAATTATTTTGGAGCACTTTGTAGTAAACACAAATTTACTGGATAACTCAAAACTAATAATATGTATAATAGCACTAATTCTTATATTTGCATTTCACATAAGTCATCATTTTGTAGATGAAAATGAAGATAAAAAATAAAATAAAGCATATAACCACTTCATACACCTGACCGTTACCCGCGCCGAAAACGGCGCGTGCACTGGCAACTAATTTTTATGTGGGTTGAAAAATTATAAAAATCCATCACGTTAGAAAACTTGTATTTTAAATATTAGGACAATATGGTATAATTTCTTTAAAGGAGTTAATTATGCTGGATATAAAACCTTATGAGGAACAAATAAAAAAAATTTGCATTGAATTACAACTTAAACGATTGGATTTGTTCGGCTCTGCAACAACTGAAAATTTTGGGTCAAATAGTGATGTTGATATAATAGTTGAATTCAAGAAGGATGTTGATCTCAACCGATTTGACAGCTATTTTCTATTAAAAACCCATTTGCAAAACATTTTTCATCGTCCAATTGATATAATAATTGATGGAACAATTAAAAACCCTTATCTCAAAGAAAATATTTCCCAGACAAGGAAGAATATATATGCCTCATGAAATCAAGAAATATCTTTTTGATATTCAGCAAGCTATTGAACAAATAGAAACATTCCTCAAGGATAAAACCTATGAACACTTTATCGTTGAATCCATCCTGCAATCTGCAGTAGAAAGGCAATTTGAAATAATTGGAGAAGCCTTATATAGAATCAGGAAAATTGATGAAACTTATTTATCTAAAATTGCTGATGCGCACAAAATAATTGGCTTTAGAAACGTAATTAGCCATGGCTATGATATTATTGATTCTAATATAATTTGGGACGCCGTAAAATTAAACCTGCCAAAACTAAAAAATGAAATTAATAATTTAATGAGAATCTAACAAGACAATCCAGGTAATTTTATTCCGCGGCAAAGCCGTTCCATAAAATACCTGATTTTTATGTTATATACAATTAAAAGCTAAACATTATTAATAAGAAAAACATAACTTGGGAGGAGACATATGAAACTTAAGAAATATATAGCCCATTTTGCTTTAGTATGTTGCTTATTATGTATAATAACATCCTCTGGATGCACAAGCTTAATTTGGAGCGGTAAACCATTTCAACCTTTTCAACCGAAAATAGCAGAAGATGAAATTTGCATATTAACATATAATATAATTCAACTATGTATAACTATTGATGGTAAAAAAGGAATTAGCGGAAATAAAATAGGCCTGCCCTCTGGAAAGCACACAATTGGAGTTTTTTATAGAGATCGAAACTTAAATTATCAATCTGAACAAGCTGTCACTTTAGACTTCTACGGAGTAGCAAAACATGTATACGCTCTTTCACATAGTGTAGATTATAACAGTAAAAAAATTTATTATTCCATTAAGGATATCACAGGCAACAAATTTAGCACTGCATATATTGAACCAAAATCATGGAAAAAGCAGTAAAAATTATTTAAGCATTAAATTTAACATAATCAATTCACTTCAGCTAACTGGTGAGCACGCCAGGGAGCTCACCCCAGTAGCTGGGCTCAAGCGTTATGATCAAAAAATGAGAAAACATAATACAACTATTAAAAAAAAGGCCATCTATCTCACGGCAATAACTCCTGCGCTCGCTTTGACGATTATGACATGGTATCCGTTTTGGCTATTACTTCATACTCCTACAATCTGGTATGGGCTTTTAATTAAAATATCTGCTGGCTTATGGCTTATAATTTTTTTATAAATCTTATCTATGCCGCAGGAACAATAAAAATAATTGGTGAATCTGGCCCCGGGTTTCTTTTTAACGCGTTATTATTTTTAATCCGTAATCATTTTGTGTTACCATTTTGGATTGAATTATCTCTTGATTTCTTAATTTTGTTGATTGTAACAGTAAATTATAGAATGATTAAGGAAGCTTTATTAATTCAGTCAAACAAATTATAACGGAAAATAAATAGAAATATGGTATAATTTAGAACTAAGGAGAAAAATGGCATGCCGGAAATATGCAGATTTTTAGGAATAATAATATCAATGTATTATAACGAACATGCTCCTCCACATTTTCATGCTAAATATGGTGAAAGCCGGGCATCTTTTTCAATTGATGAATTAAAAATTATTGAAGGCGCAATGCCAAAACGTATTATTTCTCTTATATTGGAATGGGCATTTGAACACAGAACCGAATTGTTAGAAGACTGGTCATTAGCACAAAAGCATGAAGAGTTAAAAAAAATTAATCCACTCGTATAACAAGGAGTCAAAATGCATTGGATAAAAGATGTAAACTATATTGAAAAATATAGGCTAAAATTAAAATTTGAAAATAATGAGGTTAAAGAAGTTGATTTAGAAAAACATTTAAATGGCACTGTTTTTGAACCGCTTAAAGATATTAACTTTTTCAAAAAAGTATCCCTCAATTCTGACATCGATACCATTGTCTGGCCTAACAATGCGGATTATTCTCCGGATTTTTTATATAAAATTGGAAAACCAGTAAATAATTAAAATTATAACAAAGCAATCCAAGTAATTTTATTCCGCCCCGACTTTTTCGGGGCTCCATAAAATACCTGATTTTTGTGTTAGGAATATAAAAAAATGGATACAAGAATAAATGAATGGGCGAAATTAAAATTTATTGATCCTATAAGCACTCTTTCTCAATTAAGACGGAGCGTTGGTGGACGTAGATAAAAGAGACGGAGCGTTGGTGGACGTAGATAAAAGTATAAAAGAGGGGACTGACCCTATAAACTATTGACAAAATTAACGCCCCCCCTGCCTTATTATCCAGGATAATACGCGATAACACGCAATATAGGAAAGATATTTCGGTATGGCCTTGTGTTGGCGGTTTGGAAGCAAAACCAGCGCTAATAACAAGCAAAAAAATGATTGCCGCGGTAAAAGATAAGGATTAAAATAGAAACACGTATAAAAATCACAAAAACAAAAGAAAAAGTCTGTTGGTTGGCTTTTTCTACAGGCTCGTTAGGTGAAACCACTAACTGAATTCTGAAAAATTTATGGGCAATCAAGATTATAAAAGACCAGATATCCCCAAGAAGGCCAAACCTTATGCGTTGTTGTCTGTTTTCTTATTTGTTGTTTCCTCTTCCTTGACCTTTTTTGCTTTGGTATTTAAATCAATTCCTATTTTTATGTTTGCTCTCCCTTCCTGGGGATTATTAACTATCATAAAGGTTTTATACAATAAAATGGTTCCTCTGCCACTACGGAAAGAAATTAACGAAAAAATTCTTTCGCCTTTACCTGTGGACGAAAATAACCAAGAAAGCGTTTTAATTCCCGTTCGTAAACACTCCCGGAAAATTTACTACGGTATAGTTGTCCCCGTGATTGCAATCATCTTTCTTTTAGCGGTGTTATTCTTTGCAAATAATCATACTAATTTTACACTCTGGACTAACTTAATTTTTTTGATTTTAACTATGGGGATTACATTTCTTATAATTAAAAATTATTCACACATCATGGCTTTAGAAAAAGAAATAAATCCGTTTGCCATCAAAATTTCGAAAAATGGAATTGTTTTTCCGTCAACTATCTTCGAAATTTTTCCTAATGTTGCAAGCGGAAAGAAATACATAAAATCCCAGCTTCATGAATTTTATCTTTCATGGCATGATATTAAGAAATGGACGGTTGAGCGTTATGATGATACTCCCTTCTATACGCTTAAACTTAATACTGGCACATGTAGAATCGACCGAACTCTGATTTTCGATGAAATTACCCTGCTTGAATCCGTAAGAAAAATCGGGCAACAATCAATCATACTAAGAGATGATATTATAAAACAATAATAGTGTAAGCTCTTTAATCAATCGGGGTTGGGGACATCCAACAATGCGCTTCAGCGAATTTGGACCGCTGCGCGGTTCAAATCACTGAAATTAGGCGTTGTGCGGACCAAAAAGGATATTAAGAGGCAAATATAAATGCCGGATACAGAACGAATACACGCGATAAAAATCCCGTTTAAAGTTCCTATTTCTCCGGAGATATCAATCGACAGATTTGCTTTTGCCTATCTTGTTTTTGGTGATAAAATTCATCTGATTGACAGTGGCGTAGCAGGCAGTGAATCGACAATTTATGAATATATCAAAGGACAAGGACGTGAACTGAAAGAAGTTGCTTCTTTAATTCTTACCCATTCACACCCTGACCATATTGGCGCAGCAAAAAGCATTAAAAATCAAACAGGTTGTACTATTTTCGCCCACAAACTTGAACAAGACTGGATCGAAGATACTGAAAAACAATTTAAAGCCAGGCCTGTCCCTGGATTTCAAACTTTGGTTGAAGGTTCTGTAAAAGTTGACCGCATCCTTGGTGGAGGAGAAATCATAAAATTAGAAAAAGGCATTTTGTGCAAAACAGTCCATACTCCTGGCCACTCAAAAGGTTCAATTTCATTATTGTTTGAAAATGATAAAGCTTTATTTACGGCCGACGTTTTGATTTATCCCGGGGATCTCCCAATTTACGAAGACATTTCCGCTTGTCTTGAATCAATTAAAATGTTGCAAAAGGTTGCTAATGTAGAGAATTTATTTTCTTCTTGGGAGCATCCAATTCAAGGACAAGATAAAATAATCAAGAGAATGGATGAAAGTATTGCTTATCTTGAGCGTATTCATACTGCTGTCATCAGCAATAGTAGTATTAATAAACAACAAACTATTATGGAGTTATGCCAGAAAGTAGTAAGTGAGCTTGGCCTACCTCCTTTTGCAGCCATGCCGCTTGTTGCCAAAGCATTTGCATCAAGTCTTCTTGCTGAAAAAGATTAAAAAAATGGCACAACAAAAGGGCCAAAGTGACGCGGGGAATGTGCATAAGGAGAAAGGAAAATGATATTGAGGATCAAACGAAAACAAATACTACTATCCACTTTATTCACCTTAGTCTTACTGGCCGCAAGTTGTTTAAACGGTAATACTTCTGATACAAATTATGCCGATTCAATAATCTTTGGCGGACTAAAACGGACATATCTTATCCATATCCCACCTTCGCATGATAAAACTAAATCAATGCCGCTTTTAATTGCGTTACACGGAGGAGGAGGAACTGGCAAGAATATGGTGAAACTTACGATGGGCGGTTTTGATAAGTTGTCAGACAAAAAAGGTTTTGTCGTAGCCTATCCGGATGGGATTGAAAAGCACTGGAACGATGGCAGAAATGGAAAAGAAACAGGATACCGCGCACACAAAGAAGACATAGATGATGTTGGTTTTATCTCAGCCTTGATTGACACCCTTATAAAAAAACTGAATATACACCCAAAACGTGTTTATATAACAGGAATGTCAAATGGCGCAATAATGTCTTATCGTCTTGCCTGCGAATTGACCGAAAAAATAGCCGCGATCGCTCCGGTTGCAGGGAATCTTCCGCAAAATTTATATCCGTCTTGTTCGCCTTCAAAGCCAATTTCAGTTCTAGCCATCAATAATGTAAATGATCCTCTCATGCCCTTCGCAGGCGGAAATATCACCGGACCAGTTGGGTTTAAGAAACTGGGAAAAGTATTATCAACATCTGATACGATTAGATTTTGGGTAAACCATAATAACTGTTCAATATCACCGGTCATTACTCATGAACCGGACAATAACCCGGAAGATGGCACATGGATACAAAAAGAAATATATGGTAATGGCAAAGACGGAACTGAGGTAATTCTTTATGCCATTACAGGCGGAGGGCACACCTGGCCAGGCGGCTATCCGTACCTGAATGAAAAAATTATTGGCAAGACAAGCAGAGATATAGATGCAAATGAGGTCATTTGGGATTTTTTCGAAAAACATCCGGCATGGCCATTTCTGAACAAAGAATGGTCGGAAAAAGTAGGGAATAAAACAGAATATGAAAACTCGGGACCATATGAAGTTAAGTTTCTGGAATTCCCTGGCTTAGAAGATGCCGGCCGGAAGAACCGTAAAGTACCGCTCAAAGTTCACTTCCCGGCTGAGGGGAAAAATTTCCCGCTTGTTGTCTTTTCGCACGGAGGAGGGGGCAATTGGGACTCTAACATATATCAGGCACAGCATCTCGCGAGCCATGGTTATGTTGTTATCTGCGTCGAAGATGTTTACAGCAATAATAAGCGGATAAAATTTTACATGCGCAATGGCGGGGGGCGTATACGGTATACCGAAGCGCTTTTCCGGACAACACATGATCCTAATGCGATGCTTGAGCGCCCCAAAGATATAAGTTTTGCCATCGACCAGGCAATTTTGTGGAATAAAGATCACAAGGAGCTTGCAGAAAAAATTAATACCGAAAAGATTGGGGTAATGGGCCACTCTTATGGTGCGTATACTACACTCGTTGCTTGTGGCGCCCAGCCTATCCTTGATTATCTCGAACCTGCGGTTATTCCAAGAAAGGGACTTGCCGGAAATTTTAGTGACCCTCGTGTTACATTTGGATTAGCAATGTCGCCTCAGCCTCCCGGCGGCACTTTTTTTAGCAAGGACAGTTATAGAACTATTAACCGCCCATTGGTAGGCATTAGTGGGTCAGAGGATACATGGAAAACCTTTGATGATAAGGTTATGCCGGCGGAAAATCGCTGGGAGTTTTGGGATCTTTTGCCTCAGGGGGATAAATACTTCCTCTGGCTTGAACGCGCTGATCACTCCAGTTTTTCCGACAGTCCTAAGGCATGGATATTGCCGTCAAAGTCACGCCTAGACGTTCAGCGGATTTCAAAGGCTATGATGGTACTTTTTTGCGATCATTTCTTAAAAGAAAAAAAAGAAGCCAAAAGTAAAATGAACGGGGGATATGCAAATTCGCTTTGTGGTAATGTGGTGAGAAAAATTCAATGGCATGAAAAATAGAACAATACCGTACTTGCACCCCGGAGGTGCAAGTACGGACTCATCTCCCCTTCCCTGTTCCAATATTTAAATCGACAAATAAATTAAAAAATATTAAAATAGGCTATAACAAAATTAATACACCTAAGCGTTACCCGGGCCGGAAACGGCGCGCGCACCGGTATATAATATCGCTATTATAATTAAACAATTATGAAACAAGACATTAGAAAAATCAAATTCGAAGATATTGGTTTTAGTGATTTTTTTGTTAATCATTATAAGCAAGCCACAGGCAAAGCCCTTACTCCTGCCCGAATTGTTGCAGAGCATAAGGAATTGTATATTTTAAGAAATGAAACAACCGAATTATCAGCGAAAATAACCGGCAAAATGATGTTTACATCTTCATCTCGAGAAAATTATCCGGCAGTTGGAGATTGGGTCTTAATAACCGTCCTAGATGAAAAGCAAGCCATAATACATAAAATACTCCCCAGAAAAACAGTACTGACAAGAAAATCTGTAAGCAATTCAGACAAACAGCTGATTGCTTCAAACATAGATGTTGCTTTAATCATTCAATCACCGGATAGAGATTATAATTTAAATAGGTTTGAAAGATATATCATACTCGCAGAATCAGAAAACATAAAGCCAATAATAGTCCTGAATAAAACTGATTTGCTATCAAAGAACGAATTAGATATAAAGATAACAGAGATAGAAAAGAGGTTCGAAAATATTGAAGTTTACGCAACAAGCATTATCACTGGCAAAGGTATCACTGATCTAAAAAATAGCATACAAAAAGGGTCAACCTATTGTTTTCTGGGTTCTTCCGGCGTAGGGAAATCATCCATTATAAATATTATTTTAGGTAACGCCCTGATTCAAACTGCTGAAATAAGCTCCTACTCAGATAGAGGTAAGCATATTACTACGCATAGAGAGCTATTCATATTAGATAATGGCGGGATTTTAATTGACAATCCAGGAATGCGTGAAATTGGAGTATTGGACTCAGAACCCGGGATAAGAAGTGTTTTCTCTGAAATTTTTGAATTATCAAAAGAGTGCAAATTTGCAGATTGCCGGCATATTAACGAACCGGGATGTGCTGTTCAAAACGCCATATCTTCAGGCCATCTAGACGCAAGTAAATTTGAAAACTGTATCAAGATTGTAAAAGAAAATGCGTATAATACTATGAATAAACTTGAAAAAAGAGAAAAAGATCGCAAATTCGGACAATTTATTAAAACAGCAAAAAAACAAATAAAAAAATACAAATTATAACAACGCACTTACCTAACTGGTGGGAGCGCGCAAAGTAACCCAACCCAGTAGGTTATTTTGGATGTTAATAATTTTCTTCTCCTGCCTTGTTCATTCCCGCACTATATATGTTATAATTTTCTTACAAAAGGAGGATGTAAAATGCCAATAATTTCAATGTTTTATGGAATACTTGTTGCGATTTATTACGAAAATACCGGGCGTCATAATAAGCCGCATATTTATGTCCGCTATCAAGGGAAAAAAGCTTAAATTTCTATTAAAGATGGAACAGTGCTTGCTGGAGATTTTCCGGCAAAACAACTACGGATGGTTATAGCTTGGATTGACATTCATAAAGATGAACTCATGGCTGACTGGGAATTAGCGGTATCAGGAGAAGAACCTTTCCGCATTGCCCCGCTGCAATAATTATGGAGGAGCTTATGGAAAAGTTATTAGATGTTATCAATGTTAAGCCTCGCAAGGATAATACACTACTGCTTGTTTTCGAAAACAAGGAGAAACGGCTATTTGATATGACACCATATTTAGACAAAAAGCCCTTTATAAAGCTTAAAGTTTCGGAATTATTTATGAAAGCAACGATTGCATATGGCACTGTCGTATGGCCTGGCAATATTGATATTGCTCCTGAAACTTTATGGAATCATTCAAAAAGCATCTAACAAGACACTCCAGATAATTTTATTCCCTGTCTGCCATCCCTAGCGAGATGTAAATAAACAGGCAGGCGCGGCAAAGCCGCTCCATAAAATTCCTGATTTTTATGTTAGATGAAAATAAAAATGAAAAAAACATATTTAATTCTATTCATTATTTCTACGTTTTTAATTTCATCATGCTCTTTTCGTTATCCTTATCCATCTAGCTGTACTCTTGTTGAAAATATTAATACTCAAGACTTGTCGGGCATTTATAAAAACCTTGCAGAAGGTGAAAACGGCTCAACAACACTAACTCTGAGTGGCTTTCTTTTTGATAATTTTGAAGAAAGAAATTACTACTCTGCAACACACATAGAAATAAAACAAGATAATGATATAATTGAAGTTATTGCCTTGGAGAATGATAAAGTTCTAGGACGAAAAGAACTCTCTTTAAAAAAGGCACGTATAGAATAACAGATAAAAGAATTAAAAAAAATAACAGCCTTAAATTTACAAGCAAAAAATAGGTTGTTGAATGGAAAAATTCACACTATAATATAACCAAAAGCAGAGATTTCAGGGGATTTACTTTTAAACCGTAGAGTATCTTTATTTTCAGGCTTTTTTTACAGATTCGTTAGATTTAAACAAGAATTATATATTTCTACTCAAAGGAGGGATAAATAATGTTAAGCTTCACAATCCTTTTTTTATATGCTTTAATAGTTATTTATTTAATGGGTTCTCCGATATTTCTTACTGACGACATATGTAAGAATTGGAAAAATATCTTATTTGAAGTGCTTCATATAATCTTTTTTTTAACACTCCCGATCCTTTATTTTTATAAAGGAATAAATATCGGTAAATTTCTCCTAATATTATTCATCGGTATTATAATATTAGATCTCTGCGAAACGTTAGTAATCGCTTTAACAGGCTCTTATGGCCTTTTTAAAAATAAAGGTTCAACTTTACGTGAAAGAAAAGTAGCTTTTTTGCTAAATATTTTTTCCCTGGGGAAACCTGTAAAAACTGTTCGCTTTGGCCATATCGGAAGTTCCATGTGCGCTTTTGTTGATTTTTTTGATGATAGAACTGCTGATGGAAGAGATATAAGTGATAAATTGCCCTCTCTTTTTCAAGCGTTAGAAATTCGCTCTAACATTATATCATTAATGAAATTATAGATTATTTTTGCAAAGGATTTAAAATAAAAGCAAAAAACATATGAAAAGAAGTATTAAAAATGATTTTCTAACGAAAGCAGGGAATGAGAGTCAAGTCTCGACTTGACTGCATGTTAATTTTAACTAATATATTTAATCAACAAATGAAACAAGAATATTCCCCGCATAATTTTAATGGCCTCTCATCAAAACATTAATCTAAACAAAATTACGAGAGTAGCCCTCTAAAATTAAACAAAACTACGTTGTTTAAAGTTTTAAAGTTTACCATTAATCATCCACATCCTTTTTCGTTTTATCTTCCATGCCATGTTTTATTTTCATCGCAATAAAACAAAAAAACCTCTGTGCCCTCCCTACCTTGGCGGCAGGCAGGTGTGCCTTAAAAAATAAGGGAATGTGATATTTTCTACTGCGATTTTTCAGATAATATGATACTATTACAATTGAGTTTAAACCTCGTACTGTTAAAGATTGCCTGCGTATTGATAAGAAATTAGCAAGAATTATTCTTTTAAAAATTGAACCATTATCAAATAACTTACACGGTGACGTAAAAAAGTTAGCAGATTTTTCTCCTGAATATCGCTTACGTGTCGGTAATTATCGGGTTTTATTTAAAACTGAAGAAAATAAAATTATTACTTATTGAATAAGGCACAGAAAAGAAGCCTATATTTAAGGAGGTTTTAACATGACTATTCGTGCTCAAATCTTAAAAAGAAACGGTAAAAATGAATTCGCTATCCTCTCTTATGAAGAATTCATAAAAGTACAAGAAATACTGGATAACTATGCGGATTTAAAAGCATTACGTTTGGCAAAAGATAAAGAAAAAAAATGCTAAAACCGTTTCTTTGAAAGAAGTAAAAAAAATTATCCGCTTTAATTAATCCTCTAAGGCAATTCAGTGGACTGTTACCCGCCGTTTTCCCCTCCTTATCGGAGCAGGCCCCTTCAAAGATTTACTTTTGGTAAATATTTAAGCTGGTGTCCCCGCATCAGAATAAAAAAGCAGTCTCTAGCTTATGGCTAATAGCCGAAGATGGAAATACTAACCGCTATACGCTAATCGCTATTCAAACGCAACTGCCCGCAGGCAGCCTGGATATCAGCGCCTCTTTTCTTTCGGAACGTATAATTAACATTCCTCTTATCCAGCACTTCCTTAAAAGCTTCTATCTCACGTGGCGAACTTGTCAAAAACTCCCTTTCCGCCAACTCATTCAAAGTAATGAAATTTACCTTGCACTTTACTTTTGAAAGCAGATTAGCCAAAGCATCAGCATCCTCCTGCCTGTCATTAACTCCTTTTATTAAAGCATACTCAAAAGTAATAATCCGGTTCGTGGCATTTATATAATCTTTTGCCGCTTTCATCAGCTCTGAAAGCGGATGTTTTTTATTCACCGGCATTATTCTGCTTCTTAATTCATCGGTTCCCGCGTGCAGGGAAATTGACAGCTCCGCTTGTATGCCTTCTTTTGCGAACTTGCTTATGCCCTCAGGCAAGCCGCAGGTTGATATTGTTATCTTGCGCGCCGCAATTCCCAGGCAATCCGGATCATTAAAAATTCTCACTGCCTTAAGCGTATTTTCATAATTAGCAAAAGGCTCTCCCATGCCCATAACTACAATATTAGTTACCCGCTTTTTAGGATTATCATTTTTTATCAGTAACACCTGGCTGACGATTTCATCCGCCGTAAGATTTCTTTTTAACCCGGACTTTGCGCTTGCGCAGAATACACAGCCAAAAGCGCATCCCGCCTGCGTGGAAACGCAAATTGTCGCCCGGTCATCCGCAGGAATAAAAACAGACTCGATTATTTCATTATCAATTGTCTTAAACGCGTATTTTGCGGTATTATCGCGGCTGATAAGCTTTTTGTCCTCGTAAAGGCTCAACACCTGCATTTTCTCACAAAAAAAACTCCGGAGCTCTTTCCCGACATTGCTCATTCCGGAAAAAGATAGCACTCCCTTTTTATAAACCCAGTCTAATAACTGGCTGCTTCGGTATGCCGGCATTTCATACTGCCCGATTAGTTTTTTCAACTCTTCAGGTATCAAGCCGGACATAATTATTTTCTTATTCATGTTTCCCCGCTACTCGCTATTCGATTTTCGCTTTTTCCCGCTAACAACGCTAAGCATTCCCTAAAAATACCTGCCGTCTAATTCAAACGCATCTTTTATTAACTCGATTTTTACCTTACCGGCATCAAACAATACGCTCACCACATCAAAGCGCATATCAATATCCTCAATCTTATTTTTCTTAAGGTAACTAAGAGCGTTTTGAGAAATCTTGCGGATTTTCGCTTTATCCACCGCTTCTTGAGGAAATCCTTTTTCGTCATTAACTCTGGTTTTTACTTCAATAAAACAAAGGAATCCCCTGTCTTTGGCAATAATATCTATCTCTCCAAAAAGACATTTATAATTATGTTCAAGGATTTCATAACCGCCCTGTTTTAAACATTCTAAGGCAAGCTCTTCTCCCCGGCTGCCTATTTTTTGTCTTTCATCTTTCTTGATCATGAGTAGAATTATCCCAGATTAGCTGATATATGTCAATTACAGGAAACAACTAAATAAAATAAGCCATTACCTTATAGATAATGGCTTATTTATCCGTTATACTATCTTTACTTTAGATCATGCTTTGAGTTTAGCGAAAAGATGCGACACCATCATAAAATGACCCGCTTCTTCTTCTTTGACTTGCTTATAAAAATTACAAGCGAGGCAATTTCCTTCTTTCTGCGCATAAGAACCTTGCACGCTTCCTCCGCACAATGTGCCTGTTAGCGCCCAGCAAGCTCTTCCAGCATTCATTCCTCCATGAACACCGTCTAATTTACGCTCAACCGCAGCAGGGCAAACTCCAAATTCTTGAGTTTTAACTCCGCCGGCCTGGCGTCCGCATTTCTTAATCTCCCAGCAATTAGTTTTACTCATACCCGCATCCCTCCCTCTTTTTTGCAAAATCCATAAAAAAATTTGCAGTTTTATTATAAACATTATTTGTGCTTTTCGTCAACAAAAATTTTATAGCAAGTGAACTAATTATTACCTGTTTTATAAAAAATAAACTAATGTTGTTTAATTATTTAATGCTTAACTATTCTTTCAAGATTCCTTTTTCTTTTTCAATTATCATCCCTCCACTCACTTCCCTGTTTGCCGCTGATTCCTTTACCTATAACATCCTCCCATAGCCTTTTTTGCTCATTCTTGCCTTCTACTGCTTTACTTTAGTAAAAAAAAGTAGCAAAAATTAAAAACTCAAGGTATACTTCTTTTTTTATTTTTGATGCAAAGCAATTTAAACCAAATTAAACATTTATGTAAATGCCGTTTATTAATTAATTCTCCATTCTAAACATTAGCTATATCAATATTAAATTATGCGTAATAAAATTATAAACTCAAAAAAAATATTTTTTCTAATCTGCGTTCTTTTGCCGGTGATACTATCTTTGGTTTTTGGCAAATCATCTGCCCAAAAACCTCCATTTTTCAAAAAAACTATGCACTCAGTTCTTTCAGCAAGAGTATTATTAAATACACCGTCTTTTTCTGACTGCTTTTCAGCTGTCTTTCATGAGAATAAAAATAAAGCGTCACCTCCCGAGGAATTGACTCTAACTGAAATAGAAAAAATCATACAGCAAGCAATTGCTATTCACAGGATTTCGCAGTTAAAATCTGTTTCAAGCAGAAAACCGGACTTTAATCCTTTATCCGCGCAAGGACGATTAAACCGATGCGGAACAGCTCAATCCGATATTAAAAGATTAATTTTACATTTATCCAGAGGCATCACTGACTATATCATTAGGTTACGCCAGATTTGGATGGTTTCCAATCTGATAGATAATACGCACGCGTTTATTGTCATCAGCGATTTAAATAATAATACTCATTATTTAATTGACCCTACTTTTATCCAATTCTTTATCCTTCCGGTTACTGATCCGCCTATCCCAAGAAGTATAGGATATGAAGGCGTAATTATCCGAAAAAATCAAAGATGGTCGGAGTTATCCGCCCAATTACTAATGTATGGGTATATTAAGCTTGCCGATGAAATAACAAATATGTATCTTAGCGCGTTAAGTAATAAAACCCCGGAACAAATGCACACATTTAATTTTAAAACCGCTGATTTAATTAATGCACCGGAATCAATCGATGACTACAGCGATGAGGAGTTTGCCAAATTTTTCGGCCCGTTAGAAAAAAGAATATACAAAGAAAATTTACAGTTAAAACAATCCGTGGATATATCTGTATCAGCAGCCATAGAACAGATAAAACTGGGCGATTCAACTAACATAAATAATGTCATAAAAAAACAGATAAAAACACAACAAGCAATAATAGAAAATTCTATCTAAAGAGAAATAAACCTTCCTGCGCCTTACGCCATAATCACTTAGAGAAATTTGCTGTCTGCTTTGCAGTAAAAATGTTTTAATTCAGAAATTATGGCAGAACTCAAACCCGAAAATTATTCACCAATGCCTGCAATCGATCGACAAGCTTCGTAAAACCGCCGGCATTGCCTATCAATTCTTCCATTGATGAGGATAATTCCTGAGCAGCCCTCGAAACTTCTTCGGTTATCTGGGAGTTATCAGATGCCGCGGCATTAATTTCAGCTATAGCGGTAACCGCTTTTTCCGCGCTTTCAATCTGCAATGGGATTAATTGCACTATTTTAGCTAACCCCTGATTAGAAAAACGCGACGCGTCAGAGATAGAATTTTGCAAAATACTTAATTTTTCAACAATATTTTTTCCTTCTAAAGTATCCTGCTTACTCGTCTGGATAACTTCTATCGTGTTTTTAACTTCTGACTGGACACTTTTTATCAAATTAGTAATCTCATTGGCGGAACGGCTTGAACCTTCGGCTAGCTTGCGTACTTCTTCAGCAACAACAGCAAATCCCCTGCCGACATCGCCGGCCCGCGCCGCTTCAATTGCCGCGTTTAACGCAAGCATATTAGTCTGTTCGGCGAAAGAGTTTATCGTATCAATTATCTTGCCTATCTGCAACGACCTGTTACTTAATTCCTTAACCGCGTCAGCCGAAGATTCAACCTTATCAGCAATGGAATCAATTTTCTTTACCAGCTCTTTGTTGGATGCCCTGCCTTTGTCAGTAAGTTCTATGGTTTTAAGCATGGACTCTACAACCGCTTTTGTTTTCGCGGAGATCTCATGTAAAGATTCACCGAGGCATCCCATGATTGTAATTACTTCCTCTACTTTCTCTACCTGCACCGTTGATCCGGCAGTTATCCGATTAACCGATTCGTTAATTCCGGAAACTGCGCTCTTAATATGCTGGGAAGTATCTAAAATATTTTTAGCTCCGGCATCTATTTTTGAAGCGGAACTGCTCATGACTTTTGTCATTTTGGCAAAGTTTTCCAAAAAATTATCAAATGAATTACCCAAGACCCCCAATTCATCCCTAGAACGCATCTTCAGTTTTTGAGTTAAATCCGCTTTATACGCGGATAAATCATCAGAAAGTTTTTTAATCCAGTTAGTCACATGATTAAGATTTCCCGCGATAAACGTTGATATGAGTATCGCGATGACTATACCGAAAATAATTACTATAACCGAGCTGATGCCGATGCCTTTAGTCGAAACGCTCGCGATTCGCCGGGTAAGATCCGTTGACTTGTTTACCTGTAAACTCAATCCCGCTTCCGCACTATTAACAATATCCGTAAACTTTTTGACCAGCTCATTAACACTTTCGATTATCAGCAAAGAATTTTTCTGATTAAGCAGTAGTTTTTTTCTAAAATTAAAGATCCCTTCGTCTGCGATAACAAGCTGTTCTAAATCCCGGACATTACGCTTTAGAATTGAAATATCCTTTTGCGGCATATCAGCTTCCATTTTACTAATATGCGCATTTACCACAGAAATATATCCATTAAATTCAACTTTAAGCTTATCAATAAAAACAATATCCTTGGCAGCAACAATCTGTTCGCAGGCATTTGCCGCTAAAGTAATATCTGTTTCAAAAAGGTGAAAATACCTTATCAGCATAAGAGTCTTATTGCTCAACCCATAAAATGCTTTTGAGATTACCTCGAAATTAGAATTTAAATCCGAGATCTTTGCTTTTACAGCTTCATATTCCTTGCCAAGAATCTCTGTTTTTTTATTCTCTTGGGACGAAGGCAGCGCCTGCAAAGCCAACATATATTACTGACAAACTTATCCTTCAATTTAATACTTTTTTCCTCTATTTCAATTTTTGATAAAATCAGCTTATGGATCTCGTCATTTAAGCCCTCTAAGTTTTTTAACGCGGCTTCCAAATCATTAACATACGCGATAAATTTTTTTTCACCGCTAAGTTTTTCTTTTAGATACCCAGCAGCGTCTTTTATATTTTTAATCGAAAATTTTATTTTTTCATAAGCTTCTTTTGCTTTCTCCCGGCTGCTGATGCACATCAACCCTTTGAACTCAGCGTTTATTTGCCATACGAATATAACCAGGTGTTCCGCCGCTTCTGAAGCCGGCAGCATATTCTCGGAGAGATCATTCATGTTACTGCTTATCTTATTTACGGAAAATAACCCCGCGGCAGCAATAATAACAGTAAAACTGACCACCGCGGTAAAACCTAAAGCTAATTTAGTTTTTATTTTCATTCTGGTTCCTAGGTATTTATAATTTTTACAGCCCTCTTAACACTTTACAAGTAATTCGTTCAATTAACGCGTATCTGTGCGCAAAAAACTGCTTTCTATCTTACTCTCTCACTCGGAAGAAGAGGCGGCGGATTTTCCTTAACCTCTGTCGGAAGCCCCATAACGTTAAGCAGCCCGATAAAAGGTTCCGGATCAAGCTCCTCCACATTAACCATGGTTTTTGCGTCCCAATCGCCCTTAGCAACAAGCATTGCCGCAGCCGCAGGAGGAACCCCGGCAGTATAACAAATTGCCTGCGCTTCAACTTCCTTGTAACAATCCGCATGGTCGCAGATATTATAAATAAAGATCTCTCTTCGCTTGCCGTCTTTTAAGCCTTTGATAAAATTTCCGATGCAGGTCTTTCCCTTATAATTCGAAGCTAATGATGAAGGATCCGGCAAAATCGCCTTTAAAACTTTCAATGGCACCACCTCAACACCTTCAGCGGTTTTAATCGGCTTTTCCGAAGTCAATCCCAGGTTTGTCAGCACGGAAAAAACATTTATATAATGCTCGCTAAACCCCATCCAGAAACGGATACTGTCAGCATCAATATTTTTCGATAAGGAATGCAATTCATCGTGGCCGTTTAAATATACCTGCTGTTCGCCGACTACGGGGAAATCATAAACCATTCTTATAGAATGCACCTTTTCCATGACCCATTTACGGTCTATCCATGTCCAGACCTTCTTAAATTCCCGGAAGTTTATTTCCGGGTCAAAATTGGTGGAAAAATATTTTCCGTGGCTGCCGGCATTGACATCCATTATGTCTATCGTATCGATCTTATCAAAATAACGCTTTAGCGCAAGCGCGCAATAAGCGTTTACCACCCCCGGGTCAAAACCAGCGCCAAGAATCGCGGTAATGCCTTTATCACGGCAGCGGCCTTTTCTCTTCCATTCATAATTAGCATACCAAGGCGGATCCTCGCAAACCTTGGAAGGATCCTCATGTATCGCGCTGTCGATATAAGCAATCCCTGACTGAATACAGGCTTCAAGTAAAGACATATTGACGTATGACTGCGCCAGATTTATTAATATCTGTGAATTGGTTTCTTTGATTAGCTTTACAACTGCGTCTACATCCAACGCGTTAATCTGTCTGGAATATATTTTTTTTGTTTTATCTTTAATACGATTTTTCTTTTTGACGCTTTCGATGATCTTGTCACATTTATTTTGAGTCCGGGAAGCGATACAAAGGTCTCCGAGAATATCGTTATTCTGAGCGCATTTGTGCAAAGCTACATGGGCAACCCCTCCTGCACCAACAAGCAGTACATTTTTTTTCATCGTAATGATCCTCCTCAATGAGTACGTGATTTATGGGGCAACGCGTCCGCCAAATTTTATTTGGCGAAGCCTCGCCATTTGTTTGGCGCAAACATAAATCACTGTGCAAATTGATGCCGAATTCCCAAAATCTGGCGCAATGATTTCCTTTAGTTATAAACTATTTACAAAATCATCATACCCGAATTTACGCACAATATCAATCTTTCCGTTGAGCCTTTTTATTGCTATTGCCGGCATTTCAATCCCGTTAAACCAGTTCTTTTTAACCATAGTATACCCCGCGGCATCGGAAAATTTAATAATACCGCCCACTTTTAAAGGAGCCTTGAAATTATATGCACCAAAAACATCACCAGCCAGACAAGACCTTCCGGCAATTATATACTTAAACTTTCCGCCTTGAGCATCTTTTATTTTTGCCTTTATGCGGTAAACCAGTAAATCCAGCATATGCGCCTCGGTAGAAGCATCCACTATGGCAATATCCTTCCGGTTGCGAACAATATCCAATACGCTAGTAACTAACTGCGCGGACTCTGTAATTGCGCTTTCTCCAGGTTCAAGATAAACCTGAACTTTGAAGCGCCTGCTGAAACTTTTTAGTTTTTTACAAAATTTTTCCAGAGGATATCCCTGTTTGGTAAAATATATCCCTCCGCCCAGGCTAACCCATTCCAGCCGGCAAAGCGATTGCCCATAAACCCCGCTAATAAGGTCAAGATTAGAGGAAAAATTTTTAAAATTGTCGTTTTCACAGTTAAAATGGAACATTACTCCTTTAATCAATGGAAGAATTTTTAAAACCGCTTTTTTATCGGTAACCCCCAGCCGTGAATATTCGCACGCAGGATCAGCTAATTCGAAATGCGAATAACTGACCCCGGGGTTAAGCCTTAATCCGATATCAGCGCCGCGGACATCCCTGGAAAACTTTTTGAGCTGGGAAATTGAATTGAATATGATTTTATCGGCAAACCTGGCTGCCTGGCTTATATCTTCCCTGGAATAAGCGACAGAATAAGCATGCACTTCTTTTCCAAACTTTTCATATCCCAGGCGGGCTTCATAAGGAGAACTTGCGGTTGTTCCATCCATGTATTTTCTCATCAACCCAAAAACACTCCAGGTTGAAAAACATTTAAGCGCGAGTACTGATTTTGCCCCTGAACTGTCCTTTACTCGTTTAATTATTTTCAGGTTTCTTAAGAGCTTACGCTCATCAACTAAATAATAAGGGGTTTTAAGTTTCATTCCCAATCTCAGGGTTAGCAGTTTAAAAAACAGAGTTTACTTGTTAAGTATTTTAACATAAAAGTTTTAACTTTTGAATAAACAAGATAAAAAAATAAACAGCAGAAATAATTCTGCTGTTTATTTTTCAATAAAAACACATACCGGCTTTATCGGGTAAGAAAACGCGCTTTTACCCTTTTTGCCTTAAAGAATTCCTTAGTGAATTTCTTTGCCAGCACAGAGTCATAAGTCATGCAGGAAAAGATATTGATATACGCTCTTTTCCAATATTCCGAAAAATGCCCCGTAATGGAACTAGTTTCAATAAGCTGAACCAAAGAATATCCTTTTGTAAACTCTTCTCTTTTCCCGAAATAAGGAATAAGAGTTTTACCGAATTTCTTCATCTTAATAAGCTTGCAAAGCTTGTCTGTATATTCCTGCAGCTTCTTCTTCGAAGAAATTACCTCAACGTCACAGTCAAACAAATCCAACACCAGCTCATAACCATATATCCTATTTTCTTTTTTCTTCATTCCAGTGTTTTCCTCACTTATTTAAGATGGCCAAAGCAGAGAAGCAGTCCCAAGGGTTAAAGTAATTTATCTCCCACCCAACCATTGTGTTCAGACCAAACTACCGTGTATTATATATAAACGGGTTCGTTATTTTCGCCCAAAAAGAAACCGCAAAAATCTACCCGGCATTGTAAAAAAAACCGTTCAACAAATTTCGGGTCAATCCGTTATTGCAATAAAACTCTTTTTCGGTTTTCTCCATCTATCATCCCTTTCAGAAACCCTTTAATTTCCCCTAAGATAAAATCTTTATTATTCTTTTCAACTCAACTTAATATTAACAAAATTTTTATAAATTACAAGGAAAAAAATATTTTTTTTCCTTGCAGGATTCCGTCGTACTTCCATCACCAAGAAGAGGCATATTTTATCGTAGTTTTTTTTAAAAATCAATAAAAAAACAAACTGATTATTTTCAGGGAAATAAAAAAAGAAAAATACGATTAACTAAAGTTTTTGCAGTATTAAGCGGTATAAAAACAGGCCCGGTAAATAAATACCAGGCCCGTTTATCTTTCCCTTAAACCTTTGTCACATTAACTGCCTGAGCGCCTTTGGGGCCTTGTTCAATCTCAAAGTCCACTTCCTGGCCTTCTTCTATGGTTTTAAATCCTTCGCCCTGAATTGCGCTGTAATGTAAAAATACATCACTGCCGGAATCAGTTGTGATAAAGCCATACCCTTTTTGGTTGTTAAACCATTTCACCTTACCTCTTGCCATTACTTACTACCCTCCTTTGCTAAAAAAAATTTACATAGACCATAAGCGCTTAAACGAAAAAAAACCGCCCAGTGATATTGTTTTCTGACTAGCGGCTTTAAATTTGCTTCACACTTATTCACTATAAAAAAAATTATACATTATTAAAATTATCTTGTCAATCAAAATTATCACAAAAAATATTATTCCTAACCGCATTGTTTACAACAGCTTTAGTCCGAAACTCTTCGATCATTTCAATCATCTCTTTCGCACTGGCAGTATGCATAATTTTAGTGCGTAATGATTTTACTCCGGAAATACCGCGCGTATACCAAGCATAAAATTTGCGGAAAATATAAATACTTCGCTTTTCGCCGTGCAACTCAAAACACAAATTAAAATGCTTACGCATTGTTTGCGCAATAACATCAACCGATGGGCGCGGAGGAATCGGATGATTTTCCAGCATTGCTATTATCTCCTGAAATATCCATGGATTACCCAGTGCCCCGCGAGCAACCATTACCCCATCACAGCCGGTTTCATCAAACATTTTTTTCGCCAAAGAAGCGTTAAAAATATTACCGCTGGCAAAAACCGGAATTTTTAAAGATCTTTTGATAAGCCTCAGCGATTCATAGTCTATATCCGAACTATATCCTTGTATTTTCGTGCGGCCATGCACAAAAATAGCGTTGATACCAGAATCCTCCGCATAACAAGCAATATCGCGGCTTTTAATCGCATCTTCCCATCCTAGGCGTATCTTTGCGCTCACCGGGATACAAGAACCTTTAACAAGAATTTTTAATAAGCGCTTTAATATCTGCGGCGTTTTCAGAAGCGCTGCTCCCTCTCCCTTAACAATTACTTTCCGGCGCGGACATGCCGCATTAAAATCCAGGCTGTCATAATTTTGCGCGGAAATTTTCTCCAGAGCTTTTTCCAGGTAATAATCTTCATTGCCTAAAAGCTGAATTCCCAACGGGCGGTCATCCGCGTTTGAAACAGTTAAATCACCGGTTTTTCTGCTGGAGAGCGCAAATGAACGCGCGTGAATCATCTCCAAAAAAGCATAAGGGCAGCCGAAACCGCGGTTAATCATACGAAACGCTAACGAACTGATTCCCGCTAAAGGCGCCAGAATAACTTTTGGCAAAACAATCGAATTATTTTTTTTATTCATTGGCGTTATTCTACTGAGAAAAACCTAATCAGTCAACAGGAGCATATACTTTGGCTGTCAAAAGTCTTATAGATCCGAATTTTGCTTATCGAGGTATCAAAGCTGTCTTTTTGTAGTTTTATTTTGACGGCGCGGGTTAATTCAAGAGGGTTATTTCTTTTTTAATACTTTCATTATCAGGCCGGCGATTACCATGACTAATCCGGCCAGTACTCCTAAACGGCTAAGTTCTTTCCTAAAGCACCTTCAGGGTTCTTGGCTTTTTTGTTCTTCTTGTTCTTTCTTTATGGATTCAAGGTGAGCAATGGCTTCATCAATCTGACCTAAAGCTATTCTGGAGACTAAAGAGCCATCCGCTTTAATATTTTTCTTTAGGGTTAACAACACTGGAATTGTATCCACCTTACCAAATAGTCTTAGAAGTGATACCGAACCATTACTATAAGCATCTTTGTCCTTAGTCAATTCTAAAACATAAGGGAAAGCTTCTTCACATTTCATCTTAGATAAAGCACTTAATGCTTCTAAATAATCAGTTTGTTTTTTCCCTTGCCGTACAATATCCATCAATGGGGCTATCCCCCGATTATCTCCAATTTCTCCTAACGCCCAAATTGCAGAACTTCTGAATCGATGATTTTTTCTTTTTACAATCTCAATAAAAAAAAGTACTGCTTTTTTTTCTTTACGCTCTGCTAATATTTCAAAAGAATACTCAGGATAAGGACTAAAAAAATCAAAAATATTTATTTTTTTTATTAATACTTCTGAAGAAACTGTATTAAGTTCGTTCTTAAATTCATGCCAATAGTCAAGCCCTTGCAAAGAAACTAAATTCCAAAAAACAAACGCTCCTATATAATACAAGAATATACAACTTAGCAGGATGGTTATTGTAACTATTAAAAAATATTTTTTTCTTTTAAACATTACTTTTGTTCCCTTAATAAATTAATGTATGTTTCTTTTAATAAGATTCTTTTTTGTAACCTTCCTTCAACAATAATATCAAATGTATTTTCGTCTATTTT
>JACQZH010000044.1 GCA_016213925.1 Candidatus Omnitrophota bacterium
CAGCGTGAATTTGCCGGTTGCGCTGTTTTTTAGCGAAAAAATTGGTGTTGAGCGTAAAATTATTCGATTACTTTACGCCACAAATAGTTATATGTTTTCCATCAATTCATTTAAGAATAACCCCAATATATTATAACAGAAAAATCGTTATTCGTTTAAAAAAATTGAATAAACCCAAAATTTGCAGTAGGAATTATTTTACGACGAAAATATACTGCACGAAAATATGTAAGCAAATTTCGGGATTATTTGCTATAAATCCTTCAACAAATAGCTTGTACTTCGTCCGCCAGCCACATCTTTTATAAGGATTTTCTTATCTATAAGATCAACAATGTCACGCGAAGCAGTGTCTTGGGAACACTTGGCAATCTTTGCCCATTTAGAAGACGTAAGAGCACCTTCAAACCCATCAAATAATTTATTGATCAACATTATTTGACGTTTATTAAGAGATCCTTCCGGATGTGTTTTCCAAAAATCTGTTTTCTTAAAGACGCCCGACAACGTATTTTCCGTTGCGCTAAGAGCCCTATCTAAACAATCTAAAAACCATACGATCCAATCCGTAATATCTATATCATTACTTTTTTGAATCTTCTCAAGCGCTCTGTAATAAGCATTTCGTTCCTGACGGATCTGAACGGACATGCTATAAAAACGTTGAGCGCTGCCATCAGTCCTTGCAAGCTGCATATCTGTAATGGCCCTCCCTATACGCCCATTGCCGTCTTCAAAAGGATGAATAGTCATAAACCACAAATGGGCAATGGCCGCCTTGAGAACAGGGTCCATGGCTTTTTCGTGGTTAAACCAGTTTATAAAATTTTTCATTTCCACATTAAGACGCGATGCCTCCGGCGCTTCAAAATGAACTCGCTCTCGTCCTACGGATCCAGAAATAACCTGCATCGGGCCATTCCTATCATCACGCCAAGCGCCGACAATGATTTTCTGCATACCGCTACGGCCTGTTGGAAAAAGACTCGCATGCCAACCAAACAAACGCTCTTTAGTAAGTAACTTATTAAACTGCTGGGTTGCATCTAACATCATCTCTACCACACCATCGATATTTCGGTCAGAAGAAACAAGCCCACCGATATTCATCCCAAGCCTACGCGCAATAGATGAGCGCACCTGCTTAGCATCAAGGATTTCTCCTTCTATTTCACTGCTCTTTAAAACATCAAGCGTAAGCGTTTGTAATATAGCCTCCGAGCGCAAAGGAAAGCCGATTGCCTCCATGCGCCCAATCAATCGCCCTTGGCGATTGCGCACAGTTCCCAGAATGGCGGCGATCTGTCCTTGATCCCATCTGAATTTCGGCCAACTATTTAACTGATGCATGTATTTCATTGCCACCTCTTTGTTTTTTATGCGGAGCAATATCGCTTATTCTCCGCATCCTATGCGTAGAATATACCACGTATTCTCCGCATGCGCAAGTGGTAATATTAAATTCCACATTAAAAAAGCCCACCAGATATCTCTGATGGGCTTAATTGGCTCCGCTTCCAACTTGAACCCAAACTGTATTTCAATTGTTTTGCCCAATACAATTCATGCCTGTAAAAAAAAGAATCTTTGATTAATGCACCGCCCTTGACATTTTTATAGGAATTTTGCCAGGCGTTCATGAGGGAATTCGTTGATAAGCTTATCTATCGTAGATTTGTGCGAATTTCGCTAACTTTTACCACCTCTGCCGAAAAAGTTTTACCAGCAATTCCGCGCAGCTTTTACCAGTAACTATAAGCTATCCGCTGTTTTTTTCGGAGCGTAAGCGACGATAAAACATTTATTATTTTTGTTTTTTATCAATCGTTTAATTTTTCAACGAGCGTGCTATGAAAATAGCGATTTTAAGATTTCTATTTTATAGCCGGTTAGTTTTTCTCATTGATTCGCCTTTCAGTTCAATAGTATAAGCATTATGCACCAGCCGGTCAAGTATAGCGTCGGCAAGAGTCGGATTGCCGATCGTTTCATGCCAATGTTTTACGGGTAACTGGCTGGTAATAATCGTTGATTGTAAGTTATGGCGGTCTTCGAGTATTTCCAAAAGATCTCTGCGTTCGCAATCGTCAAGTGCCGCAAGCCCCCAGTCGTCAATAATTAAAAGGTTGGTTCTCGCGAATGATTTCATCAATCGGACGTATCTTCCGTCTCCCTTAGCAAGAGCTAAATCACTAAATAATCTAGGTGCGCGCAGATAAAGAACAGTATATCCCTCAAGACAAGCTCTATGCCCTATTGCGCAAGCGATAAAACTTTTACCTACGCCGCTAGGGCCAGTAATCAAAATATTTAAGCAATTTTTAAGCCACTGGTCCGAGTTTAAAGATTTGATCAGAGATTTGTCAAGGCCGCGAGTCGTTTTAAAATCAATATTCTCTATACAGGCAGCTTGCCTTAAACGCGCTTGCTTTAAACGTGAACTAAGCCGGCGGTTTTCTTGCTCGGTGATTTCGCGGTCCACTAAAAGGCCTAAGCGCTCTTCAAAGCTTAAATCCGTGTAATCTGCCGACATATTTTGCTCTTCCAGCGATTTTAACATCCCGTAGAGTTTTAAACTGCGCAGTTTATCCCGGGTAGGAATAATTAACATGATATCATCTCCTTGTTTTGGTTAAAATAAATACTTCCGCGTATATTTTCGTGTTTAATAATCGGCTGGTTTATTACTTCCCGCGCTGTATGGCTATCTAAGTTTTTTTCTAAAATAGAACGTACACTTTTATAAGAATACGCACCAAAGCTAAGCGCGCGTTTGCAGGATGCTTCAAGCCGTTCTTTTGAATATGTTTTTGACAAACGCATAATCCCCAAGCAAGAACGATAACCCAATTCGGGATACTGGCGGCTACCCATTATCCGTTCGACCAGAGTCGAGGCCGATTTCCCAATTTTACCAGCCATCTCGATTATCCGTGAAGGTGTCCACTCCAGATACTCCTGATGGCTTTTAGGCATATGTTCTTTTATCGTAGTATGCCGTCCTTTCTGATTATCGCATTTATGTCCGGCAATTCTTTTTCCCCGATAAAAAATCTCTACGATTTGCGCGTTATAGCGTAATTCTACTTCTTCATGCGCTAAGCTGTACGGTACGCTGTAATAATGCCCGTTTAATTCAATGTGATAATCGATATTTACTCTTGCCTTTTTCCACTGCGCAAATTCATAGCGCTGCGCTGGTAAAAGTTTTAGCGCCGGCTGGTCGATATTTTTAAAAACTGACTCGCGGTTGCCGGCTAACTTTTTAAACGGACGTTGATTGAGTTTAATCAATAATTCTTTTATGGCTTGGTTTAATTCCTGAAGGCTGAAGAATTTACGATTGCGCAGGCAAGCAAGGATCCAGCGTTCTACTAATAATACCGCTGCTTCTACTTTCGATTTATCTTTTGGTTTTCGAACCCGCGTCGGAAAAACTACTGTACCGTAATGAACGGCCATATCCGCATAAGTAGGATTAATATCCGGTTCATACCGGCATGCCAACGATACCCCGGATTTGAGATTGTCGCAGATAGTCGCCGCAGGTACACCGTTAAAATATTCATAAGCGTTAACGTGAGCGTTAATCCAAGCAGATAAACTCTGATCCCAATCGGCTTGTGCATAAGTGTAATTACTTGCGCCTAGTACTCCTACAAAAATTTGCGCCTGCTTAACTTGCCCGGTTTGCCGCTCATATATGGGCATAGTTTGTCCGGCATAATCAACAAACATTTTTTCTCCGGCTTTATGTGTTTGGCGTAAGCTTAAATTTAAGCGGTTTTTATATCTACGATAATATTCCCGAAATTGGCTGTATTGATACCCTCCAGGATTAGCTTCTTTGTATTCCTGCCATAAAAGCCATAGCGTTACGCTTTTTTTCTTAATCTCCTCATGGAGATGCGGCCAGTCAGGCATAACTTGTTTAATCCTCTTAATACTTTGAATCTGGTTCTGTTTAAGTAAGCTGTAAAGCTCTTGCTCATTCATGTCTTTTGCATGTTGCCAACTAAGGCCAATCCGTTGCGCTATCTCTAGATATTTTTTAGCCGTAGGATGGGATATGTTGCAACTACGGGCAATTTCCCGAAAACCTAACCCGCATTCTAACCCTAATCGTAATATTTCCCGCGTCTTACGCATACTCAACTCCTCTCCTTGTTTTCGTTTCTCTCGACTCATCAGCAGCCTCCTTTGTTTGTTAGACAATAAGGGTGCCTTAGAATTCTTTTGAATTCAAGATCGATATTTTAAAACCTTTATTTTATCGAGAAACGCTTCAGAAAAAATAACCGGTATGCTTAAATAGACTTGGTAAAAATTCCTTGGCAGGGGTGGTAAATCAATTCCGGCAAGGGTGGTAAAAGTTGTCCGAAATACGCAAATGAGCAAGTGGATGACTCTCCGGCAGGGAAACTCTTGGAAGGCATTATTGAAGTCATAGACGAATTTTACTCCATGAACCTCGCCGAAGATACGATCCGGGGATTGCGTGAGAACGCTAACCGTGGCTTTCAAAACGGCAGTATCCCTGTCGGATATAAAGCCAAAAAGGTCATGGACGGCACGAATGAACGGACAAAGCTCGAACCAGACGAAACCTTTGCCCCTATCGTGCAAAGGATATTTGACCTCTGCACCCGGGGCAACGGCATAAAAGAAATAGCGAATATACTTAATCGAGAAGGATTAAAAACGAATAAAGGTAAAGCGTGGAGCAATTCAACGGTGCAGTATATCCTCAAAAACGAAGCCTATACCGGTACCCTTGTTTATGGCAAGAAGTCCAGCAGTAAGCTCCGCACAAACGGAAAGCATGAGGCAATACGCCTTGAGGATAATCACCCGGCTCTTGTTAATCGGGAAACTTACCTTTACGCTTTGGAGCTTATGTCAAAACGAAGCCCGAAAGTCGCCCATCCTCAAACGCTCATAAGCGAATACCTGTTAAGCGGGCTTATTGAATGCGGTAAATGCGGGGCGAAGATGTTCGGCTCTAAGGCGAAGTCCGGCAAGTTCTCATATTACGCCTGCCATAATTACGTTAAGCGTGGGAAAACCGTCTGCAACGCAAAGCTGATCAATAAAAAGAAGATTGAAGCCCTTGTCATTGAACGCCTGAAAACTCATATCCTGACCGAAGAAAATCTCATGGAGCTTATGAACATGGTGCTTGATGAGATGAACGCAAACAAAAAAGACTCACAACAACAGCTTGAGACGATTGAAAAACAACTGGAAGCCCTGCGAGGCAAACAAGGGAAGCTCTATAATTCCCTTGAGACCGGCAAGCTGGACGTTGATGACCTTGCCCCAAGAATTAAAGAGATTAAAGCACAGATTGACACGCTGGAAACTAAACGGAATGAAGTTATCGAAGAAATACAAGCTCCGAGCAGTCTGCCTTTCAACGCAAAGAACCTCAAAGACTACGTTCAAGACCTTGCCGACCTTTTAAGCAAAGGCTCAATCGTTGAGCAAAAGTCCTTCCTTCGCTCCTTCATCGAGCGGATTGTTGTTAACCACCCGGAAGCCGAAGTTTTCTATAACTTCCCCATAATAAACAACAAAGGCAGAACCTCAAAAAGTGAAGTTCTGCCCATGTTACAAATTGGCTCCCCCGCGAGGACTCGAACCTCGGACAAGCTGGTTACACTTAACCCAATATTACTACTGGAAGTGGACTATCTCATCTCCATAACCAAGCGGTATCCTTCGCTTTTGCTCGGGATAATGTTTCTCTTCGCTCAACATTAGGAGGCAGGTATATAGTCTCTGCACATTTACTCCGAATTAACGGAGACTTAGCTCAGGATTATCCTTCAATACGCTCTGGGCGCTATCGATTGGGACTTCCCTGAATTAGCCTGCTTTTTCATCCGCAGTTTCCTGCGGAAGCTGCGCTTTAGCGTGAACCTCTCGGTGGCAATTGGCACATAATAAGATGCATTTATCCAGCTCTTCTGTTACTTTTTTCCAACTCCGAGTATATCCTTTTGCAGATATACCAAAGTCTTTTCCTTGTGAACTTTTATGATGAAATTCTAATGCGTCAATACATTTGCTATATCCGCATAATTCACAAGCACCGCCTTTGTATTCAATAGCCTTTTGCCGTATTTTTTTCTTCGTTTGCGTACAGCAACTATTAAATATTGCCTGCGGTCTCTATATCGCCGAATATCTGCTTTCGCCAATCGCACCTCCTTGTTCGCAGCTCATCCCGCCTATGGCGGGATTCGCACAGCCAGCTGCTCTACCAACTGAGCTACAGGGGAAGCGATTTAAATTTAAAATTCAAAGAACAATGCAAAAAATTATATTTAATTCTACGCCGCTGCTTCTTCGGTTACTGCCTGCGATTCATTGCCTAATACAAACGAGAAAATGCCCCCTGCAATAAATACCGCGGCAAAACAGTTGACCAACGCGGAAAGAATAATATTAATAATCGCAAGGGCCCATCCGCTTAACGCTTTTGACAATAGAACACCGATAAAATTTACAAGAAAAGAAGGAATCAAGATGCATATCCCTAAAGAAAAAAACAGTCCGATAACTCTCCAAAAATTATGTTTTAAAAATCCTATACCTTTTTTTAACCCGGCTATTGCTTTTTCATCGTTAATAATAACAAAACTTTGCCCAAGAAATAACGCTATTGCCACAATAACCGCTATAATAACCGTAACTACAATTATTATTCCGCCAATAACGTTAAAAAAAGGATTTTCCCCTTTGCCCATGGCAATGAATATTCCGGCTAAAAAAGCGCCCGCAAACCAGAGCACCAGATTTATTCCCAAGCCTATCGGTATATTTATTATAAGAATCCGGCCAAAATACTTCAGGCAGTTTCCGAGTAAGGCTGTAAGATCCACTGTCTTGGTTTTAATAAAATTTAGAATTGTAACAAAGATACCTCCGGCAAGAAAAAATCCTATCAGCATAAGAATCATAAACAGAACCATCAGCACTCCGGTTATCTGAGTTATTTTTTCCGGAGTAGGGTTGACGCCGATAACTGATAACATACCAGCAGATGTTACAACATTAATGCCAAAGATAATCCCCATCAACGGTAATAGCCCTTTTACTGCTTCTATGCCTTTTTTGACCGCTTCAAAAACACCCATATCAGTCTCCTTTATATAAGGTTACCTGCTAATTTCCCGCTTTTTTTGATTTATATTAAATCAATACTTTTTTCGCAATATAGTATGATAAATAATATCAAGGATATAAATTATTGTCAAGTATTTACCTCTCTGCGTCCGTCAATAGCATGCGACATCGTTGCCTGGTCAATATGCCCTAGATTACTGCCTACGGGAATACCCCGGGCAATACGCGTAACCTTAACAGGCAAAGGAAGTAAACACTGCCGTAAATATTGCGCTGTTGCTTCTCCCTCGCGGCTGGAGCTTGTCGCGATGATTACCTCCTTAACCTTTTCCTCGCGTACCCGTTTAAGCAGTTTTTCCAACGGTAAGTCTTCCGGCCCTTTTCCTTCCAGCGGAGAAAGCCTTCCCCAAAGCACATAATATAATCCCTTGTACCGTCCGGTACGTTCGATAGCTATTACATCCTGCGGATCTTCAACAATGCAAAGCACTTTTTCCCTACTGTTCTGGTTCTGGCATATCGGACAGTATTCCTGCTCAGCCAAATGATTGCAAAGAGAACACTTTTTCGTATTCTCCTTAGCGTTGATTATTGCTTCGGCAAGAGCTTTTGCCTGGGTAGAAGAACCTTTAAGCAAAAAAAGCGCCATTCTTTCCGCTGATTTCGGCCCGATAGTCGGTAAACGGGACAATTCTTCGATAAGTTTTTCTAAAAATTTTGTATATCCAGGCATAAATAAACTAAAAGTTAAAAGTTAAAAACCAAAAACAAGCTTATACCTTAGAGTTTCATGCTATTCGTCTGTCTGGACTATGTGGCCATTGAACATATCCATCGCCGACTGAATAAGGCTGTCTGTATCTTCGCTGTCTAATGGCTCTTCTTCCGCATCAGAATAATCCGCTTGAGGCTTTTCCTTGATTAAGAGGCTTTCTTCCGGAAGTTCATCGCAGCTTATAAATTCTATCCTAACTTCTTGACCGAAAATTTCCGCGGCAGTTTCTTCAATTGTTTTTTGGTTCTTACTTTCAAGCAAACTCTCTCTATGAAAATCGTGTTCTTTCAAAAATCCCAATTTTATCCTGATGCCTTTTACCTCAAGTATTTGCCCTTCGCTAAGATACATTCCCAATGTTATCTTTTTATTCCGCACAGCTTTTATCACTTTTGGCCATAAATCCGCCACATCTTCAAGTTTAAGCTCTGGTCCAGTTTGCCAAGAATCGTTTTTTACGCTTACTGCTTGTTCAACTGCCTTCTCCGGTTTTTTTTGCACGGTATCTGTTTTTACCTCTTTATACTGCGGTTTCCCAGCCTGCACTGAATCAGCATTCGCGTTTTCATTTTTTGCTTCAATACCGGGCCTATACCCGGTTTTTGACGATTTTGTTTGAGAAACTTCGTCTATAGTTATTTTTTTAAGCTGTTCCTCCAGGTACTGCAGTTTTTTCATCAATTCTGCTACGGGAAGAATCAAATCCTGCCGGGAAAGTTTTATCATTGCCATTTCAATAAGTATCTGGCCCAACCCCTGTCTTTTCATGCGTTCCTGTACATTGGATAAAACACTCAAACAGTAAAGAATCTTTTCCATGCTAAACGCGTCAGCCTGCTTTTTAAGCTTCTGTTTATCTTCTTTAGGCAAAGCTACCAGCTGCTCGCATCCGCTTTTCATCAGCATCATGCCGCGAAAATGCTCATTCAGAGAAAGCGCAAGCTGCGCCGGTTCTTTGCCCTGCTGAATAAGTTTATCCAGTAAAATCAGGTTTTCGGTAATAGTTTCCGCGTTCATCTGTGAAGTAATCTTAAAAATTATCTCCTGCGGGACAAGCCCAAGCACGGAAACCACTCCTTCAAGCGTAATTTTTGCCTTACCGAAACTGTTCATCTGGTCTAAAACAACTTCAGCGTCGCGTAAACTGCCGTCCGCGCTTTTAGCAATCGCGAATAACGCTTCTTCCTGGCATTGTATGTTTTCTTCTCTGCATAATTTTTCAAGCTTGGAAACAATCCCTGCTGTGGTAATCTTGCGGAAATCAAATCTTTGGCACCGGGAAAGAATCGTCGCCAATACTTTATGCGGCTCTGTAGTGGCAAAAATGAATTTAACATGGCTTGGCGGCTCTTCCAGGGTTTTCAGCAACGCATTAAAAGCTTCCGCGGTCAGCATATGCACTTCATCAATGATATAGATCTTAAACCTGCTTGAGCTGGGGGAAAACTTTACATTTTCCCTTAAAGTCCTAATCTCGTCTATACCGCGGTTTGAAGCGCCGTCAATTTCCAGGATATCCATGCTTTTTCCGTCGGTAATTTCCAGGCAGGTAGCGCATTTATTGCAGGGTTTGGGCGTAGGGCCTTTTTGGCAATTCAACGCTTTGGCAAGAATACGCGCTGTAGATGTTTTACCAATGCCGCGCGGCCCGGAAAAAAGATACGCGTGCGCAAGCTTATCCTGCGTTATCGCGTTTTTAAGAGTTATCGCGATATGCTCTTGGTCGATAATTTCATCAAAATCCTGCGGACGGTATTTACGGGCATAAGCCAGATGCGCCATGATATTGCCTTCCAATAATTAAATTCAAAATAAAATCAATAATACTATCCTTTAATATGCCCAACTCTTCTGATCCAGGAGTACGAAACGATCTAAGGCAAGTTAAATCTTGTTTAATATTATCTCAAAACCAATCTAAAGTCAACAGGACAGACTTCCCTAAAAAGGCGGAAAATCACGCGTTTTATTTTACAATTAACAAAATGAAAACCTCCTTGCGCATTGCACGCAAAGAGGCTTTCCTGTAACCTGGCTAGAGTTTGCTATTATTGCAGCAAATGTTCCTTTGCCGCTTCAGCTCTTTTATTTGAAAACGATCTTACCAACCTATCACTTGAATCATACACAGAGATATTGCCGTTAACATCTTTTCTTGAGCTGTACAAAACATTACCCGCGCTGTCTTTCGCTACTACGCCGAAAGTGCTGCGCTCGAAAACCAGTGAATTATCTTTAGAATCGATCTTTACGCTGCCATCATCAAGCGCGCAAGTGATCACTGCCTGGATTTCGCCTTCTCTTGCTATTATTTTCTCTCTTCTGCCATTTCCCCTGGCAATAGGGTTGTCATCTGACCAGAACTCTATGGTGTTGAAAATAATCGCGTCACCCCAAGCCGCTAACCCATAAACAGGCAATATTACCGCGCCTAAAAATACTAACTCGTCCATCCATTTACTTTGTTGTTCACGATGGAAATTATATACCTTCTTTGTCAACGCGAAAGAACCGGTACACCCTGACGTAAATAAAGCAACTACCATCAATACCGCAATAAATTTCTTCATCCCATCCCCCTCTCTGTTTCTTGTTAAAAAAAAATGCAGTCACGTCCGTGATTGCATTAACATTCCTTTTGTTATTATTACTTTTTTAAAAGCAGTTAAATAATACTGCTGTTGCAAAATATTGTCAAGAAAAATATAACCTAAAAACAGCTTCTTTTGAGTTTTTCAGCAAAAAAGCGCGGAGTTGATAAGGTAAAATAAATTTTGAATTTATCGCTGCGCTATCATCTTCTTTATTTCTGCTTCGACAATTTTTGTATGTTTGAGCGGCCTTTTAACTGATTCTACTGCAATTCCAGCTTTTAATGCGGCAACCACTCCCGCAGCTTCCAAATAGTTATCTGCTATAAAAAATTTTCCCGGCGCAAAAGGCAATTCTTCTAACTTATTTTGCATGCGATTTTTATTTTCTTTTACTGCAATTATTGGGATTCCTTGTTCCAATGCCGCAAGTGTCGGCAATCCGACACACCTATCCGGGATCACTATGCAGGATATATCCGATGCCGTTATTAAGCCGGGTTGCGTGAATTGCGTTCTATCAGTAATAATCCGAGGGCTTTGATGAAGCCCTTTTAATATACAATAAAGAAAACTGGAAGATATCGCTTCGGCAGCCATGCGAGGGTCCACAGGGCCAAGAAAAAGCTCTAACATTTCCGTCGATTCCAACATGGGGGAATGAGCTGCCGGCACACCAAACAACATTGTTATTGCGTGGGTCAACATTGCTTCAACACCGCCCCAAGGATTAACCATCTCTCCAGAACTTTGGAAATAATCCATTATTAACTCTTTTGACACATCTATAATTGAGGTTAAAGCAATAGCATCATATTCCGGCCTATGATCCTGTAACACCTTGCAAAGCCGCTCAAATTCTTCAACCTTGCCAACCGCGCTGCCGGAACTAGAATTCTCTACGGACATAAGCACAGAGGGATCCATTTGAATTATTTGCGGACAATCAATCCCTAATATACTGCGCGCGGCAGAAGCAGCATTTTTAGAAAGATCGGAAATTCTGCTGTCCGGATGCTTATCAATAACTAACAGCAGCCTATTTGCCCTAACTTTTTGCAAACCAATTGTACCCATTAATAATTGCGCAAGAGCGCTTCCTTCAACGTATAATCCATTAGCTGGCAATTCATTGATATCCGACGCATTTACTACATTTGGATGCGTTATCAAGGTATCACAAATACAAGCTAATAACCTCGCCGCCGGAGTCGCATCGCCGGCATGGCCGCCGATCTCTGCTCCGATGCCGGTAGGAACTATCATAACCGCATTAAAACTATTGGTATTTTCAATGCCTCTTGGCACAAAATCAAAGATAGACGCAGGACGCTGTGATTTTAAACCAACTGTCCCTCTAAGAATCCCTAGCTCACATTTGTAAACATTCGAATCGTTTCGCGTAACTACAAAACGCACCGGAATTTCATCAGCTCCGATATTTTTTTCAATTTCCGTTCGAAAATATTTCAACAAAGATATATTCGCTTTTACTACAGGGATCTCAAGCTCCCGCCTGGTTATCAACATGCTAAATCCTCTCTATGAAATTCGCATTATATTCCTTAGCCCTAAACCATTCTGTTGTAATCTTAAGCGCAAGTTTTTTATCATATTTCTTACATGAAAAAATATTTATATAGGCTGCTTCTAATAACTCTAAAGTATGTATAACAATATTGCTTGTAAGGATGAACTGCACCGCTGAGGTGCCTTTTGTATGCGGATAAGTTTGTTTTTGTTCTTCCGGAACCCCGACATCATCCCAAAAATACCGTTCACATTTTTGCATTTTAATTGCTTTGCACAATTTTGCGAAATAAGCGTCAAGGCTTTCTCTATTAAATGTCGACACATCGCATTTATGCAAATCGATTATCAACTCAAATCCGTATGGTTTCTGCTTCACGCTTTTCATAATACAAAAACCTTTCTTGTTTTTCTTCTGGTTAATCTTATCTTTTGTCCCAAGCAATTTTTAAAGGGAATAGTTCGGTCAGTTCAAGCATAGATATTCTCCCCTTTTTTCTCTTGCGGCTCAAACTATAGTTATTATAACATACACTATTTGTGCGAATGAAAAATATTTTCAGTGCATAGATTTTTGACCTTTAATGCTCGCAATAACTATATTTTCTTCATGCAGAATCATCTTTTGCTTTCCTTCATGGTGAATTCTCAATGCATTTGTTATACAGGCCTTCATAGAATCGGCTTTCTTTCTCGCTGTTGAATTCTTGAATTACACTAGAATAATCAAAATCATCAAAACCCCCATTGTGCTTCTTTTCTATTATACGCGCCATAAGCTCTGCCAGTTCATCGGTATCTTGAGGCGTAAAAAGATATACAGGCAGGCTTGAAGTTACAACGGAAGTTATCCCGGCAATTTTCGAAGCAATAATAGGTTTGCCGAAATGCATTGCTTCAAATAACACAAGCGGCACTCCCTCATAATAAGACGGAATAATGCAAACATCTGAAAGCTCATAAAAAAAATAGATATTTTTATACTTGATATCATTTACAAAAAGAATTTTATCATTTAATCGTTGTTTTTCCGCCAACTCTATTATTTTTTTCTTGGAACCGCCGTCCGGCCCGACAATTAAAAGCTTAGCTTTATCTATGCCATATTTATTTACAATCAAAGAAAATGCGTCAATTAGCGTGTCCAGCCCCTTGCGCGGTATCGCGCGGCAAATCGTCATAAATACCATATAGTCAGATTTCCATTCTAAGAATCTCGACGCGGCCCGAATATGCCTGCGCGCAGGAAATATAGTTTGTTTAAATTTCGAGGGTATAGAATTAGCGTATAAATGTATCTTGCCATTAATATCCCCTGCGATTCTTTCTATTTCATTATATTGAGTTGCAGAAACACAAATATTGCCTTGTGACCCGGATAACAATAAGCGTCCGAGCGATTTGTCATGCAGCATCCCGAAAAAACGCAGCATAAATGGGTTAAGCTTATACCCGTATATCGTATAGAAATACGAGATCCTGTTAGCCATGGCAAATAACGCTGCATATGTTGTAAAAAAAGATCCATACTCGTAACAATGGATAATATCCGCAGCAGCTTTCTTAAGAAACTTATGCAATACAAAAGATATGTGATATATCTGATGCGGATTTTTCGGGAAAGAAAACGCATATGAGGGTAATCTTACGGCCCAATATGTGTTATCTATTTTTTTCCAAACAATCTTACGGGTATGGTCATTTGCCGAAACTATAATAACCTCATGTTTATTTTCTCTTGACATCTCTTTTGCCAAAAAATGCATATGGTGTTCACGGCCGCCTATCTTAAAAGGATATGCTGTATGGCTGACAAAAACAATTTTCATTTAGATTCGGCCTCCCTATAAAATGGCTCTGGGGTTTTGGGTTTCAATAAAGCGTATTTTGTTAATTCTAAATACTTGAACAGTCCACTGACAACACTATTTAACCCTAGGGGATACAATCTTACGCACGAGGCATAACCTTCCCATATCAAAAAAATAACTTTATACGCTCCGGCAAAAGATAAATAAACCAGGCGTTTTACCAACGGCAGCAGCGCCGGGAATTCAACTGCAATAGAGAATAATGCGCGAAGATTCTCAATACATTTCTTTTCTCTTTCGGAATTAAACCTGCATATCGACTGCCAGTCTGAATCAGGGTATTTTTCAGCTAGTTTATTCTCCTTTGACAATCTGCTCCTAATCTCCGTACCAGGATAAGGCGACAAAAGCTTCACTGCGGCAAAATCAGGCCTGCACTGGATATTGAGCGAAAGAGTATCAAAATCATCTTTCAGTGACCCGTAAGGTATGCCTAAAATATTTAAAGTCTCCAGCTTAAGACAAGCTTTCTTTATAAGCTTTGCCGCGCGGAAGATATCATCTGTTGCAACGTCTCTTTTTAATACGCGCCTGCGTAAATCATCATTCGCTGTTTCTACGCCGATAGATACTCCATAGCACCCGGAATCCTTAAGCAGCGCGGCTGTTTCTTCATCAATATGCCTTGGGCTCACATAACAAAAAAATGGCCTATTGATATACCGCGAGTACTGTAAACTAAATTCCCTCAACCACTGCTTGTCAGACACAAACAAATCGTCTTCAAATAATATTATTTTAGGATTTCTAATCGCGCTGGCTTCCTTGATTTCAGCGATCACGTTTTCCACGCTTCGCCTGCGCATATTTCTCCAGCTTGGGCCATACAATTGAGAGTATGCATTTTGCGTGCAATAAGAACATATATATGGGCATCCGCGGCTCGTAAGCACCTGGAGCTTGCTTTTATTTATCCTGCTGTTCATAAAAAGCAGCCTATCCGGGAATGGCAGTGAATCCAAATCTCTTATGAACGGGCGAACCTCATTTTTATATATTTTCCCATCCTGCTTTACCCATAAGTTTTTAATACCGGTTATTGAACGGCCGTAAGTTAGAGCGTCGGCAAGCTCAAGCATGGCATGCTCTCCCTCTCCTATGCATATGCAATCAATCCCCTCCTCTTCTATAATGCCGGGGACAAATGTTGCGTGGCTGCCTCCAAATACCGTATATATATTATGGGTGTGTTTTATTTCCCTATTTATTTTTAAATAATGCTCAAGGTACATAGTAGGAACACTGTATGCTATAATTCCGTAAGAACCTAAGGCAAGGCGCTTTTTCAATGCCTTGATCGTAGCTGCCTCTAACTCAACATTATGCCCTGCTTTTTTTAATACGCTTGAAAGCATCATAACGCCGATGTGTTCGGTAAAACAATCCTTAACCGCAAAAAGTATATTCATTAAAACCTCATCGCCTTATGCTCCCGTTATCCGTCTTTTTACAGTGTAATGCCAGATAGCATCCTGTATAGGGATTAAGGACGCGCACATTCTTGATAAGCTCTGCTAGTTTTAAATAGAAAAGTACAATTTTATCCGTCAGTGCCTTGCCCGCTATCTTTTCTAAGCTTAAAGAAATTGTTTTCAGAGGGCTCATAACATGGAAAACATAGCCATGGCCAATAACCCTAAATCCTATTTGCCTTAAATTAGGCATAAGCCCCTTCAAGGAATAAAACTGAATTGGGTAATTAATTATTCCTAACATGCGTTCAAGATATAAACTGGCCAAAAAATTAATATTCCGCGCATTGTTTAGTGTAATAATAAGTTCTCCGTCCTTCTTCAATACACGATTCAGTTCTTTTAATGCGGCAAAAAGGTCTGATCTGTTTTCGAAATGATCGTGCGTTGAGTGGCTGAAAATAATATCTATGGATTCATCAGCCAATGGAAGATTTCTTACATCTGAAACAATAAAGCAGGATGACTCCTGTTTATTATCTGTTTTATCGCAGGCTCTTTTTGTCGTAATAAAAGATATATCCGTACCTATGCTTAATGACCGGCCTTTTGCAAAAGAATCAAAAAGAGCAGACTCGTTATCTGTCTCATCCCAAAGATCTGTTTTAAGCACACATTTATCACTGCAGTCAATATCCCATCTATTACACAGTCTCATGATCTCGTCAACCCTGTATTTTACAAACCGGCATCCTCTGCTATTTTTGTTTATTCTACCGGCGGAAAACTCCTGCCACATCGCAACCATATCAGCTTTAGTTCGCATCAACTGTCTCCGAAGGCGCTGTTTTTTTAGATTTATTGTTTATATATAAAGCAACAAAAACATTATCTATGAAACCAGCTTCTTCCTTAGTGCAATTTTCATCCAAAAATTTTACTACTTGCCGTGTATCTTGATCCAATGACGTCGATCTATCCCAATCAATAAAAACCACCCATATTCTTTCAATTTCGGGATCCAGCAAAATTTTTTCGCGTATCTCGCTCTCCATCTTACCCTTACCTGCTCCATCAATAACCTGACAATTAAGAAACTTAGAATCAAAATCAATCCAGCGCCATTGGCCTTTATTTTTTTTTACAAGAGAGGCGGTTTTTTCATAAAAAACACTGTTTTCTGTAAGCAGATAATAATATTTCAAGCCCCTTAAATCCAACTCGGAATAAATAAGAGAAACAATAGTGGTACTGTTTAGCGTAGGCAAGAACAAGGCATCTTCTTTTTTTGCACGCAACCCAATATGCTTGATCACTGATTTAAATGACTTCTTCGGATGTACTCCTAAGTGATAAGGATATTCAGGAAGAATAATTTTATTATTGTAATAATTGTATAAAGAGAACGAAGCTAATATGATAAAGCAGGCGCTTATAAAAATCTTTGTTCGTATGCTCTTCAATTTATTAAACCCAAAAGCAATAAGCAGATAATAAAACGGGGCGTAGAATGAAAACTGTCTATCCATATACACAGGGAAAAATAAATGTGAAATAGCATATGTAAGCAATAGCGGAACAAAAGCAAATACACTCATCACCAGGATTCTTGATAAATTAAAGCGGGCATTTCTAAAGACTGCCCATATAAGAAAATTTGAAATTACCAGTGCGGCAAAATAAGAAAGATGCTCGGCGGTATAGCCAAGATTATAGTTGTTAAGAGTTATGACCAGCGAATATAACGTTGGCTTGGGCACCCAGTAAAAAGAATCGTTAATCTCGGTATTAGATACCCATAAATGCCATACAACCCAAAAGAGCATCAATACGTAAATAAACGAAAACAATACTTTATACCCCCTCTCTATCTTTGAAAAACACAACATAGCCAAAGATATAAACATGGCATATTGGAGAAAATGCGCGCTCAAAAAACACGCGAAAAACACTAAAAAATACAAAGCATAATAAACCTTTTTTTGCACATCGATAATCAGAAAGGTTAAATGAACCAAGCATAAACATAAGAATATCGATAACGCATAATATCTTGCTTCCTGCGCATACCATATGTTAAATGAAGACAATGCAAGAATAACCGCAGCAATTATTCCGGTATTTCGATCGAACAATCGTTTGCCTAAAAAGAATATTACAATAACGCTTAATACGCTAAAAATACATGAGAGAAACCTCTGGGAAATTTCCGTATCCCATAACCGCGTCCAAAAGTATAATAAAATATAATATAGCGGCATTTGATTCTCTTGTATGAGGTTATCAATAGCTGCATTAAAATCATCCTCCATAAACAAAAGATAGTTACCAGTAACGCATTCATCAAACCAATAATTTCCGGTCTGTAATGTAAAAAATCTCAGGGCAATCGCAAGAAAAACAACAAAATAAATAATAAAGCGGTTTCTAAAATATCCATTGAGCCATAAATATGCTTTAATCATTGATTGAACGATCCTTAACCTTTGATATAATTACCCTTCGTTTCCCGATTAAATTCGCAGGTAAATCCTTAACAATCTGCGCTGATACGCATATTTCGTTATTCATGTATTTTGTCAGCTTAGATTTCAGCTCATCGACTATGCTCCTATCAAATGCGGGATAATCTACCGCGTACAACGTAGCTGTGCTATGTGTTTGCTGAACTAACCTATAATTATACACATCATACGCGCCGCAGTATTCAATAACTGTAATAAGCTCCAAAGGATTGATTATGCGCCCTGAAGGAAGATAGAAAAAATCATTGCATCTTCCCTGTATTTTATCTAATTTCACAAACCTGCATCCGCATTTGCAATGCGCATCGCCCATTGTAGCAAAATCACCGATCTTATATCGTATTAAAGGCATGGTATAATTTTGCAAAGTAGTGAGTACAATTTCTCCATCTTCACCGGGCCGGCAATAGTTGCCGCCACTATCAATAACTTCAATAATTACATTATCCATAGCTACATGCAGGCCATTGCGCTCGGCGCATTCTGAAGCTATCCTATTACATTCTGATGCCGCATACGCGTCAAACACCGCGCAGCCAAACAATTCCTGGATATGGTTTCGCTGGAATTCAGACAATATCTCTCCATGGCAAACAATGCCTTTTGCTTGAATGCGCTTCTTCTGCATTGATGCCTTGTCCAAGAAACGGAATGCGCTCGGGAAACCGATAATCCAATCAAACTTACTATCCTCTAAAATCTTATGCTGGTTATTAGCAGTTTCGGATATATGGATATGTTCCTTTCTAAAAAAACCCAGTGTTTCATAAATTTTTTTCTTGATATTGGATACCCAAGTAAAATAAAGTATTCTTTGCCAAGGCCTATACCCTGCGTGCAGCAATGACCGCGCATATATAGCGTCATAGAAATCCTCCGCCTTTTTATCAACTGCAATGCTGACAAACAGGCCTGATGATCCGGATGTGTTTTTCCATGTATAATGTCTTTTCCTGTAGTTTGCCGCTACCATTTCTGCCGTATAACTCTTAACTGCAGCATCCCTGCGTATTGCTAAAGAAGCTTGTTTTATTGCATCATCAACCGCCTCTGTCCTAAAACTGTCCAGGGCAATATCATTTCTTAACGTGAAGGGAATACGCTTTAAATCATCTACGGTTTTTACGCTGCGCGGATTAAGCCCATGCTCTTCAAATTTTTTCCTGTATAAACTACATTGAGAGTACGCATGCATTACCATCTTTTGCAATTGTATATTTTGATAACGCCTGATCCTATCCGCATCCCAGGAAAGACGATTTAAAGCCTGCAATAAATATAATGCCTTGCGTAACATATCTTTGCTTAGATTCTCCTATTTAATAATTATTAATAGTATACTAAAAATAAATTAACCTTTATAGGCAACAAATAAAACTACTTACGACTTAAAGCCCCAGAAGAATCGGCTTTATTATTGCTTGGAAGGTTTATTTACTTTATAACGCACGCATCCTTGCTATTATAATAATCATAATTCCATATCCCCATTTTATCGGAGAAAAGTATATGCGATATAATTTCAAAATAAATTTTGACTTCATACCAAAACCCCTTCCGCCCCGGAGGGAATATAATAAAATGATAAGTAACCCACTCCAACATTACACTGCAAAAACCGTATAACTTCCACCCCCCTGGCCACCGCATCAAGGATAGAGTCCAAGGCAAAAGCCGCGGAAACTTTACAACCAGCGGAAATAACATACAAAAGTTAGCCATTTCATACAATTTTTGCTTAGATCCATAGGTAAATTTACCCGCATCAGCAGAATAAGAACAATAAAAAACAGGATGATTCCCATTGATAATGATTTCTCTAATAAATGTTCCGGGATAGGGGCCAAGAAGAGAGCAAAGTGAAAAATCAGGCTTACATTGTATATTTAAATGTAATGTCTCAAGTTCCTGTTCTAGCGTTGCCCCTGGTATCGCGCAAATATTTAATGTTTCAAGGCCTATACCATTTGCTTTTATAAGCTTAGCTGCTGTAATGATCTGATCATTAGACATGGTCCGATGAAATATGTTTTTGCGGATATCCGCATTCCCGCTTTCAATACCCATAGAAACGCTTTTGCATC
>JACQZH010000029.1 GCA_016213925.1 Candidatus Omnitrophota bacterium
AACTGCTTAATGAAAATAAAGATAGTAAAATTTACTTAGATAATATCCCCCCTATGCTGGCAAATTTTGGAGTAAAAGTTGTGGAGAAAGACGGGAAATATTTTGCAGAAACAGCAATATCCGGCCTCAATGTAGAACAAAAACAAACAGGAAAATAAAACCTGCCTAAGAAATAAATTATAAATCAAAAAACAGCAAAGCCAGCGGGCCGGGAAACGTAACCTTTTCCAGCCCGAACAGCGCGAATACCAATTTCTCCTCGGATACTTCGGAAATAATAACGGAAGAAACCGGTTTTAATAATAATTGGAGCGGGCCGATAGTTACAAGCGGAACCATAGAAGCAACAGCTATTTTTGGTGGGGCGCAGTTTGTCAAAACAATAAATGTTAGTGTGAATTCCAGGAACTGGGAAATGGCTGCTCCGCCTTCAGCCCAGGAAGTCGCTGCTCCGGCGTGGGATGGAAGGGTTGGGCATGGGGAGGGATTTTATAATGTTGATAACGAAATTCAAAGCGAACCAGGATACGTTGATTCCGGCCCGAATAAAGGATTTTATTATATCTTGGAAAGTAATTACTGGGAAGCAAAAACATTGACAAAGAAAAAAAGAAAATGATAAAATCTATTTGAAGTAGGGTAGGGGACGTTCATCAAAACATCAACAAGTGGGAACGAATATGGTAAAGATAGGGTATGCCGCGTCAAGCAAGAATAGATTACCCCGGAGCTTTAAATCATACCATCGGCAGAGGGATAGAGCGGAAAGCGATATTCAAAGAAGAAGCCGATAAATCCGCCTTTCTAAAGCGAATCAAAGACAATCTGAGCAAAAGCAGTATGCGTTGTTATGCCTGGTGCGTAATGGATAATCATTTTCATTTATTACTGGAAACCGGCAAGACAGGCTTAGCGGAGTTTATGCGAAGATTGTTGACCAGTTACGCGGTTTATTATAATGTAAAGTATAACGCAGCGGCCATTTATTTCAAAACAGGTATAAATCGATAATCTGCGATAAAGACAGATATTTGTTATTGCTGATAAGATATATTCATTTAAATCCGGTTAAAGCAAATGTTGTCAAAATTGAAGGATTGAATAAATATCAATGGACTGGGCATAAGGAACTAATAGGCAAGGGAGAAGAAGCGGAAAGCCTAATAGAACGGCAAGAAGTGCTTAAGTATTTTGGTGAAAAACAGAAGCAAGCACTAAAAGAATATGAAGAATTTATAATAGACGGGATAGGGGGAAGAGAAGATTACGAAGGAGGGGGATTGATCAGGAGCGCCGGAGGCCTAGATGAAGTGATCAAGCGGCGATATGATGAGCAGGAAATGTATGATGAGAGAATCTTAGGGGATGGATATTTTGTCGAGCAGGTGCACGCGCAGTTAGAAGCAGAGGAACAGGTAAAGGTAAAAGATTCGGACGAATTATTAAATAAGATAAGCCGATTTTATGGGCGGAAAAAAGAAGATATAATCGCAAGGCCGACGAAAGAAGTGAGGGCAGCCAGGTGTGTGTATTTATATTTAGGGAATAAATATTTATCTAAAAGTTTGACGCAATTAGGCAGGCAGCTGGGGATAAAGCAGCCTGCGGCAAGCATGGGATTAGAAAAAGGCAAAGAAGAGATAAAGAGGTTAGGCGGAGAAATCAAGATATTAATATAAATTGATGTTTTGATGAACGTCCCCCCCCCTACCTCTTACTCCTGGAGCAAGGTTAGCGGGCCGGGAAACGTAACCTTTTCCGCTTCTAACAGCGCGAATACCAATTTCTCCTCGGATACTCCGGGAATTAATTTGACCCCACTTCTCTTAAGATTGGCATTAACCCAAATTTCGCTTGCACCTTTTAATCTATGGTGTGAGGGTAGAGCATGTCGCTTGCTAGTTCCGCCAGTTCCGAGCGTTCGCCTTTTTCAAGGTTCATGTGCGCGTAAAGGTTCTGGCCTTTCATCTTGTCTATTAGGTACGTTAGCCCGTTGGAATAAGTGTTTAGATAAGGATGGTCAATCTGGAAAATATCTCCTGTAAAGACCATTTTTGTGTTTTCTCCGGCACGGGTGATTATTGTTTTTACTTCGTGCGGCGTAAGGTTTTGCGCTTCATCAACAATGAAAAAAATATCAACTAAGCTTCTGCCGCGGATATATGAAAGCGGAGAAATGACTAGTTTTTCCTCATCAAGCAGTTTTTGGATCTTACGCTGTTTAACCGCGGACTCAATTGATTTGTGTTTAATAACCCCCAGGTTATCATATAAAGGCTGCATGTAAGGCTCCAGTTTCGACTGGATGTCTCCGGGTAAATAGCCGATATCTTTATTGCTTAAAGGGACTATAGGCCTGGCCATGTAAATCTGGTAATATTCTTTTTTATTGGCAAGGGCTCCGGCTAAAGCGAGCAATGTTTTTCCTGTTCCGGCCTTGCCTGAAATAGTAAGTAATTGGATTTTTGGATTCATTAAGGCGTCTAAGGCAAAGATCTGTTCTGCGTTACGCGGCATTATCCCGTAGGCGGCGAGCTTGTTTACGCGCTGGATTTTTTTTGTTTCGAAATCGAAACGCGCGAGCGCTGACTTTTTTCCGTTGCGCATGATGATATATTCGTTAGGAAGCAGCGGTTTTTCCTGCGAGATTTCCGAGCTGTCTAGTTCAAACGGTTCTTTATACATGAGGTTTATGACTGCATCGCTTATGTTTTCGATAACACGGTAGCCCTTATAAAGCTCTGAAATATCTTTGACATGGTCAGAAGTGTAATCCTCGGCGATCAAACCGACTGCTTTTGCTTTCATGCGCAGGTTTACGTCTTTGCTTACCAGGATGATCTGTCTTTCCGGAAGCTCCTGTGACAGGCAGTAAGCGATGTTTAAGATATGGTGGTCAGGCCTGTTACTTGAAAAGTTAAGCGCGAGGTTTTCATGTATTGTGGTGCCTAACTTTATTATTATCTTGCTTCTGTCCGGCGCGATCCTTACTCCTTCGCCGAACATTTGGTCTCCGCTTAGGTCATCTAAGGTGCGCACGAATTCCCGTGCGTGAAAATTAAGAGTTTCATTTCCTTTTTTGAATTTATCAAGTTCTTCGAGAACCTGGATGGGGATAACAATATCATTGTCTTTAAATTGGTAAATACAAGAACTGTCGTGAAGAATAACATTAGTATCAAGGACAAATGTTTTTGTTTTTTTGGGGGGCATGGCAAATCCTTTTGTTAAAAGTTACGCTGGTTTTTAATCAGCCGGATTTCCGTATCCAGCTTATTTTAATTATAATCAAAATAATTAATTTAAGCAATAATTTTATTGTTTACCCGGAAAAGCGTTGTTATACTATCAATAAAGGCTGCGTATAAAATATTAATCGCTAACTCTTATACACTGTAACGCATAGTGGAGGAAAGGTAAAATATGGTCTACATTAATATTGTATATATAGTTTTAGGTATTCTTTTGCTTATGCTCGGCAGGCAATTGTTCTGGCTGTTTGTCGCGGGTATTGCTTTTATTGCCGGGCTCGAATACGTTTCTCTTTTATTGCCGAAAATTTCCTCTAACGGGATTTTGATTATAAGCCTGATCGCGGCGATTTTCGGGTTAATCATGGCTTTTCTGGTGCAGCGCGTGGGCGTGCGCATTGCCGGTTTTATTTGCGGAGGATATATCGCTTTAAATATTATTAGAGAATTCGGCTTAAAAACAGGCTGTCTGCCGTGGGTGATTTTTCTTCTTGGAGGCATAGCCGGATTGATCCTGGTGACAATGTTGTTTGACTGGGCATTAATTATATTGTCTTCGTTAAGCGGCGCGTTTTTTATTATCAGCAGGGCCGGTTTCAGCTTAGAGCTTTCAAAAATATTATTCGTTATTTTGGTGTTTATCGGCATAGCTGTGCAGGCAAGCCAGATAAAAGAAACAAAAAATCAAAATTAAGCGGCTGTCTCTAAAACTTGATTAAACGAAAACTATTGAGGTCTTATTAAGGGGAGGAAGCCAATGGCCGAAGATGTTGATGTAAAGGCGCAGGCAATACGCGGACAATCCTGAAAAAGGAAAAAGAAGTATGGTGGTTGGAGCCGGATTATTTTTTTTTGGGCTTATCATTACGATGGTTTTAGAAATAATGGCTATAAATAAAAGTGTGGGATATTATACGATTGCAATCGGCCCGATGCTTTTAGGGCTGGGAATCTTTATTAAGGGATTTATTGAATACCGGCTTCGATAACTAAGAAAAGGAGTGTATGGCAAAAATAAAACTGATTCTTGCGGGATTGTTTATCTTTGGCAGTGTTTCTTGCGCCTTCGCCCAAAAGAACAGTTGGCAGGAATTGGAAATAGGAAGCGAATTTTCTTTTATCGCCTATAAAGAACCGGGAGTTATGGAACAGCAGGGAGCAATGAGCGGATTTAGCGGTTCTCTTACCAACTACGGAGAGTACATATTCAGGGCCGAAGGAAAGATAGGTTACGCGAATATGGATTATCAATCTAGAAATACCGGGGACATGGATAATATAGATGATTACCTTCTTGAGGTCAGGGGTATTGCCGGAGGAGAACTTAAAGAAGTGGAAGAGATAAGGATTATTCCGTATCTGGGAATCGGGTTCAGGTATTTGAGTGATGATTCCCAGGGTATGACAACTAACACGGGAGCGCTGGGCTATAAAAGAGAAGCGAATTATTATTATATTCCCATAGGCCTGGAAATATCCTCATGGGAAGCAGGAGATAAAGGAATAAGGGTATTCCTGGAATTCGATTATTTTATAAAAGGAGTGCAGAAAAGTTATTTAAGCGGAGCGGTGCTTGCGTTTAATGATCCGGAAAATAGCCAGAATGAAGGATATGGATATAGGGCAAGCGTAAGGTTTAGGAAAAAAACCGCGGATTTGGATTTTGTCTTTGAGCCGTTTTTTCGCTGCTGGAGAATTGAGCAGTCGGAATCAACTGATATAACGTATTCAGGGGTTATAATCGGGTTTGGATATGAGCCGAAGAATATCTCCACAGAATACGGCCTAAAAATGTCAATGGTATTTTAGTAGATTTAACCCGCCTTCGCGGAATTCCCCATCTGTGAGGGTGGGGATGCCCGTTAACGCAGTTGACGAGGTCTCTCCGTAGGCGGAAATAGCGAAATGAATTCCGCTTCGGCGAGGTTTACGCTTCGACGAAGTGAAGAGAGAGACTCGCTTCGCTTGACGCAAGTCGAAGCGGGTAAGCCCGTGGAGCTTCAAGGAGTTTGGGATGAAACATCTTTATCTGCTCAGGCACGCAAAATCAAACTGGGATAACCCAAAGCTGGATGATTTTGACCGGCCTTTGAATACAAAAGGAAAAAAAGATGCTCCGCGGGTAGGTAAATTTTTAAAAAAACAGGAGCTTATTCCTGATGTGATTATTTCAAGCCCGGCAAAAAGGGCGATAGAAACAGCCGAAATTATCGCGAAAAGCGTTAAATACCCTTTCTCCAAGATAATCCAAGACAATAATATTTATAACGCGCAAATGAAAACCCTGCTAAAAACAGTGAGGTCCATAAATGATAAAAATGAAAAAGCAATGCTTATCGGGCATAACCCCGGGATAACAGACCTTGCGAATTGCCTTAGTTCCTTTCAGGTAGAAAATATTCCGGCCTGCGGAATAGTTTGCCTTGATTTTGATGCGGATTCCTGGAAAAGCGCGGGCAAAGATAACGGGATTTTTATTTTATTTAATTTCCCTGAAAAACTTAAAAAATAATATTTACACATACCGCAAGTTAAAATAAACAGATGCGCATGTGCGAAATTCGGGATAAATCAGTGGTATGGGTTATTAAATTAAAAACCAATTAAGCAATGAAAAAAACAGAAGTCTTTTTAACAGCAGTATTTCTTTTGAGCATTAGCGGATGCAATGCTTCAAATATTAAAAATATTAATATAAAAGAAACCAATGATTTTACCGTTAAATATACTCTTGATAATGAAAATTTTGTAATTTTTACTTCGGGAGCCTTCCGAAGTTATGAAAAAAATAACCAGGATAATGAAGACGGTGAATTAGAAGAATTAATAACAGAGGCTGTGGTTAAACAAAAAAATCATCCTAGTTTTGATCCTGTTTATGCAATAAATCCGCTGGATTTTAAAAAGAGGGTTTTAGCCGATTACGAGAGTTACTATAGATTCCCGGAAAACCACTGCAAATATCAAAAAAAGATACCTCCGGAAGATTTAGATAAAATGATAAACGAATCCAAGTCAAAAGAGTTTTTCGAATCTAAATCAAAAAAGCTTGAATCAGGTAATTTTAAAAAGCTTATTATTGAGAAATTAAAAATAAAATATTTATTGGATGAGCTAAATAAAAAACCAGCTGAGGTTATTTGCGTTAATATCGCTGATAAGCAAAATTATACGGAAAAAAAATTATTAGTTAAAGACCGGAATGTCGGATGTTTTGAAGTGCTTATGCTGCAGCCTAAGCAAAAAAACCTCAAATATCCGGCAATTATATGCTTCCACGGGCATGGCCAATCCAATAAAGATTTTCCGCCGCAATATTTAGTTGAGGATTTAATAAGAGAAGGGTTTGTGCTAATCATCGCTTCTTTTCGGGCAATGGGATTAACGGAAGCGGAATACTTAATAAGCAAAAAATTGTTGTTAAATGGTTTTACTTTAATGGGCTTAGGGTTTATGAAACTATGCGGGTGGAACAATATCTAAGAAGCCTTAAATATATTGATTTCGGTAATATCGGCCTTATGGGGCATTCCGGCGGATGCAGCGTTGCATCTTTCATGTCAATTCTGTGCCCTTCGATAAAAACAAAGGTTGTTGATAGTGAAAGCAGCTTTATAAATATCAGCGGCCTTTACGGGATTTATGATGAAATACTGCCGGATTTAGCTGGCTATGCGCAATTAATTCATAACTGCAATTTTAATCCGGAGATTAAAAAATTAAAAGTTTCATACGGCTATGTCAATTCAGGGCAAGAAGTGGTAGAATTTTTTAAAAGGAATTTTAAATATTGAAACAGGAGACTTGCTGATTTTATGCCTGGAGTTTTTGCGGCAAGCAAGGGCATTGCCTGATGAAGTCATGGCAAAATGCTATAAGTGCTATCATAATAAATCAGATTTTTTGTTAAAGAGTAAGTAAAAAGATTTTTCTTTGCGGCCAAAAATTGAATTGTGTGTATTGGAAATAAGTTTCTGGAGATTGGGTTTATGATATGCGCAGCAAGAGCAAGTATGACTAAAAAGCTTATGAATAGGTGTTTTTTGATTTATAAAAAATATGCTGTTGAGATATTGCTGTCAATGCTAATAGTTTTTCTTTTTTTGACCCACCTGTATTGGATATTTCATAACGACTTATTAATCTATGAAGTAAATCAGGAGCATACGCCGAAAGCGCTGTTTTATTATAAACACTTATCTGTTTCTTTAGAGGATTTTTTTAGAGCCTTTACCGATATCCGCAGTGATAGTTCTTATTGGCCGCCTGTACGTTCCCCGTTGCTTTACATTATCACTGGTTTATTTGCCTGCCTTACAGGGTTTTCTGTTTACAAAGCGCAATTATCTTTTTTTATATTTTTTCTGCTGCTGATAATACCGACATATCTAATTGCCAGTAAAATTGCGGATAAAAAAACCGGGCTTCTAGCCGTAGTGTTTACTGCCCTCAATCCGTTGATATTTCATTATTCGCATATCTATAATCAGGATTTCCCCTTGGCGGCAATGGTATCTTTGGGGTTTTATTTTTTAATGTTTTGCGCGGACTTTAGAAGTGCTAAATATAGTGTATTTCTGGGTATAATATTTGGATTAGGAGTTCTTACTAAGCCGATATTTATAGTTTATTTATTGATACCGTTATTGTTTTGTTTACGCAAATATTTAGCGGGATTTGACAAAAAACATTTATTAAAAGCGCAAAATGCCGGTTGTGAAACATCATTAAACATAGCGCTTTTTTTTGTTATCTTCGTTTCTTTAGCTTCGGCCTGGTACGGATATAAACTTAAATGGATATTGCCGAATTGCCACTATGAATTTTTTATCAATAAGATCAGTGGCGGGCATAAAAATAAAATACTTTTTTATGCCGTTGAATATTACGAGCAATGCGGGTTGTTAGCGGTTTTGATTTTTTGTTCTGCGGTTTTCGGGTTTTGCAAATTTGCAAATAAATATAAGAAATTATTGCTTTCGTGGCTGATATTTTCACAGGTGTTTCTCATGATGATCTCTAATCAGCAAATACGTTTTGCTTTGCCTGTTATCCCTGCCATCGCGATTTTTTCCGCAATAGGAATAACTCAAGGGGGCAAACATCCCTTTAAAAAATATATTTATTCAATTATAATAGTTTTGTTGTTTTGCCAATTTATATATTTATCATTTTTTCCTAAAATCACAACCGGCTCTTTGGCAGGGATCAATAATTTCATATTTGCAAAATGGAATAGTCCGCCTTGCAGATATTGGAATACTGTTGAAGGGAAAAAATATATGGCTTTTTTTGATGAAATATTTAAAGAAAACGGCAGCAGGGGGGGTGTCTGTAAGGAAATCGCAGAATATCATAATTACTTAAGATATGTTATTATTAATGATAATTCAGGATGCAACAGCCCGTTTAAATCGTTTAAGGAAATATTTAAGCAATATTTATTATTTAAAAAACCGTATTTATTGACGCAGAGCCTTAGCGACCAGGAGCTTGCGCTTTTGTTTATTTCTTTTGAAAAAGATGAAAAAGAAATTATAAGCAGAGAAAGGCTGATTAATAGGCTTAGAATAGAAAAATTGCGTGACCTTCAATTGCTATGCGATTTTTCATTGAATTTAAAAGGATAATTAAGATTCTTGATGACAAATTCCGGTGTTTGCGTTATAAATATTAATAAGGAAAGAGGTAATAGCGATAAATCTTTTTAAGGGTAAAAAGGGTAAAAGATGGTAGAATATTATCTCCTGGCTGCGATCTTGGCTATTACCGTTGCTTTGCTCGCGCATTTATTTATAGAGCATAGCCAGTCGATGTAACTGGTTAATTGGCAGGGCCGGTAAGTTTGCTTTGAATTTAAAGCAGAAGGAGAGTTTTTTCTATGCTTAAAAAAAGATCAGCTAACCTATTTGCGGAGATTCCGGAAACCTTTTCGCAAGAAATCAGCAGTACACTTCTTGAAAACAATAATTTTAAAATTGAACGCATAGTTTCCCTGGGGCATGCCACAGCCGGCGGTGAATGGCTTGAGGAGAGCGCCAATGAATGGGTAGTGCTTATTCAGGGCGGCGCTAAATTGTTGTTCGAAGGAGAAGAGAGGCCAAGGTATTTACAGCCTGGTGATTATGTTTTTATTCCTAAACATTGCCGGCACCGCGTTGAATGGACTGACCAGATGCAGAAAAGCGTGTGGCTGGCCATACATTGGGAATAGAAATTGCGGGGAAAAAGTAAGTTTTACTAAAAGATATAAAATGGCAATTGATATAAACGGGTTTTATTTTATAACTGATAGCGGATTGAGCGTTGACGGCAATGCCGTGGATGCGGCTGCCGCGGTTTGTGCCGGAGTTAGAGTAATCCAGTATAGGAATAAAGGCACAAAAGCCAGGCTGGCATATGAAGAGGCTTTAAAGATTAAGGCAGTTTTAAAAGGCGCCTTATTTTTGATAAATGATAGAATTGATGTTGCTCAGGCAGTTGATGCCGATGGCGTGCATCTGGGTAAGGATGATATGCCTTATGAGGCGGCAAGAAAAATTCTCGGGCCTGAAAAAATAATAGGAATAACCGTAAGCAGCGTGGAGCAGGCCAAAGAAGCACAGGATAATGGAGCGGATTATATCGGGGTAGGGCCGATTTTTCAAACGCGTACAAAACCTGATGCAGGGCAGCCTTTAGGCATAGAGACGCTAAAGGCCATAAGAAAAGCTGTTTCTATTCCTATTGCCGCTATAGGAGCGATTACGCTTGAGAACGCGCAGGAGGTTATTCTAGCCGGAGCGGACGCGGTATGCGCGTTATCCGCGGTGATTGGAAAAGCGGATGTTAGTACAGAGATTATGAAATTTCAGAATATTTTTCAAAACTGCGGCAAAAATGTATAATTATAATAAAAAAGAAAATGTTAAACACTCCGGTCAAAAAAGATATTATTGCTTAAATATTAATAATTAAATATAATAAATTGTACTAAAAAAACAGGAGAAATAATTATGAAGAGCAAGTTATTGGCAACTGTTTTTATTATGATGGCGTTTATGTTTTTTATTCATGAAGTTATTGCCAAGGACAGGCGTGATAACCCGCCGGCAAGGGCGCTTTCAGCAGAAGAAATACAAGCGCAAAAAGAAGCGCAAACTTTGCTTGAACAGCAGGGCCTGGAAGTTGAAACAATCCGGGTTCAGCTTGAACAGGAGAGGATAAAAGAAGAAACAACTTTGGAAGTATCCCGGATATCTGTGGAAGAGTATTTGGCGTTATCTGAAAAAGAGCGGGAGCGTGAAGAAATAAAGGCCCGGCAGGAAGCTATTTTTGAGCAAAAAGATAATTTAGAAAAGCCCGGCGCAGAGGGAAAACCATGAGAAACATGTGTGCAACGGTTTATTTTTTGATGTTTGCGTTTATTGTTTTGGCGGGAAGTCCGGCTGTTGTTTTTGCCGAAAGGCAATTGGATGCTAATGAGCAGGCAGCTTTACAGGAGGCATCGATTTTACTTGAGCAGCAGGCGCTGGAAGTTGAAAAAGCTCAGATAGAGATCGAGCAGATAAGAAAAAATAAGCAGGAAGAATCAATTCGTGCTAATGAGCAGGCAAGGGTAGGCACTGATGCGGTGCGAAAACAACTGGAAAAGGAATTGGAAACGCTTTGGAAGCAGGCCGAACAGGAAGAACAATTGCGCAGGAAACAGCTTGAAGAAGAAGAAGCCAAAGCCCTAAAACAATCTTTAGAGGAGTATGAAAACCAGTCGGTTCAGCTTGAAAACCAGATAAGGAATATTAAATTGAAACCGCGGCGTTTTAAGGGGCCTTAATTTTTTTGAGCGGATTTTTTTACAGTGGACAATAAATCAAGAAAACAGGAAGAAAGAAAAAAAGGACAATGGGAGATGATGGCGTTTATTATCGCCCTAGTCATAGGTTTTGTTTTACTGGTGTTTTTAGATAAAAAGTTTGCTAAAAAAATTGAGTACCGGCCTTTTGAGGGTGAAGTTAAAACATATGACGGTTCTTTAAACCGAAATTTGTCCAACCCGTTAGGCTTGGAGTGAGCTGCTAATTTAAAGGATTAAATTGCGGAAGAAATTAATTTTATTAATTATTAATCTGCTTTTGTATTGTCTTCTTTTCCCCTTTCCGGTTTTTGCCGATGGATTTAAACTTGGGTTTGTGGAAGCAGATGTTGTGCTGGATAAAGAAGCCAAAGCCCAGGTTTCTTATACGGTCCAGTGGTCATGCCAAAATGCTGATTTTCACGGGTTTTATTTTGAAGGTTTTAGCGAAGAGCCTGTGTTTGATTATAAGAGTGCGTATGCCGTAGACAATAACGGGGCCAGATATCCTTTAGATATAAAAAAAATCTCTTCTCGCAAATATGATATTGTTCTTGGCAAAGGGCAGGCTTTTCATAATGGGCTGATAACATATTATTTTCGTTATGCGGCGAATTTAGAGGATAGCGGCAATCTTACACAGACGGACAGTAAATTCGGCAGGCTGGCTGTTTTAAACTGGGTGCCGGTGCAATGGAATGATGCCATGGGGCATCAGACTCTAACCGTGCATTATCCGGTTACGCTTGAATCGGAAAAAGTTTTTCCCGGGGATTTGGAAAGGATTAATTTTTTAACGGAAAAATATGTAGATGAACGTTATCTGATTGATTACAGTACGGTAAAGAATGCAGATCAGGAAAATATCTTTACGGTAAAATTTTACCGCCAGAACCTTCCTGTACGGTATCATTTTCAGATTCAAACATATCTAGATTCGCGATATTTTAATCTAAAAACAATTGCCAGTGTATTACCAGTAAAGGAAGAAGGGGTAACAAAAGCAAAAGAAAAATTTATTTTGAACAGGCTTTTCCCTGGAAGCGTTATAGCGCAGCTTCCGTTGGATATTGCAGAAGTGATATTATTTGCTGTTTTTTTGGTATTGCTTTTCGGAGTATTTCCCTTATTTATCATGACCAGAAAACATTTGTCCATGCTTGTTGCTCAAGATGGCATATCTAAGATACGCTGGTCCGGAGAGGAATGGATACCTCCGAAAGTTCAGGTCGGCAGTTTCCGGCAAAAAGGTAAAGCCTGCAAAAACCTTAGCAGTCTTGAAGCTGGAGTGCTTCTGGATATTCCTCTTTCCAAATTGGTTAGTTTAATGCTTCAGAATATGCAGCGCAAAAACATGGTCAGGATAAAAACAGCAGAGCCTCTGAATGTAGAGGCAATATTGATTACTGTGAAAAGCAATGACCCGTATGAAAATATTCTCTATGATGCGATTCGACAAGACGGCAGTATTGATATGGATCCGCTATACGGGATGTTTCACGAAATTGCTAAAGGTCTTGAGCAGAAAACCTGGGGCGCTGACTTGGAAGCGACAAAAGAGTATTACCGCAGCCGTTTGGAACAAATGATGAATGAAAAGCAGGACTCTGATGAAAGTTATTATTGGGGCGCTTATCATCACCACTATTATCACCGCGGCTATTATCATTTTAATAATTATTATGATAATAACGATAGTTTGAGTAAGCACTTTGCTGCCGGCAGCCCGCAGCTTAATGATAGTTTTTCAAATTTCAGAAATTCTCCGGTTTGTTATGAAGGCCCGTTTATGCAGAATGTCTGCCATGATGCGTGCCATTCAGCATGCCATTCAGCGTGTCATTCGGCATGCCATTCAGCATGCCATGGGGCTTGTCATAGCGCATGTGTAAGCAGCGGGCACTAAAGAAAAGTTAAAAGTTAAAAGTTAAAAGTTAAAAGTTAAAAAAAGATCATAAAGGCAAGATTAGTATTTTAGTTTTTTGATTTTAGGTTTTAGATTTGTTTAGGATTTAGAGTTTAGTGCGTAGAGTTTAATTATTAGGTTTGGATAAGGTTTATGGATTATTATACGCAATTAGCTTGGGTTGATGAATATATTAAGAATGTCGCGCCGTTTATTTATGTGCGCGACTACGATAATTTATTGATTAAGATACCTAATGAGGCGTACAAGTTAAATGAACAGGCATTAAAAATACTTAAATATCTTTTAGAGGGAGAAAGTGTTTATGGGATTGTTGACCAATATCAGCAGAAGGAAGAAATAGCGCGGGATATTCATAATTTCTTTTGTGATCTTCGCGCGGTATTGAAGGGATGTTTCCATGAACAGCAAGTCCGCAAGGCTATTGAAAAAGTTCCGTTTGGCTTGGAGTTTAATACGCTTCCTGTATTAAGCGAAATAGCTTTGACTTATAAATGCAATCTTTCCTGTAAATTTTGTTATGCTTCCTGCGGATGTTCTAAAAATGAAAATTTTCCTGAACTTTCTACGGAACAAATAAAAAATATTATTTTGATTATAAAGAACGAAGTACAGGTTCCTTCGGTAAGTTTTACCGGAGGGGAGCCGACTTTGCGGGAGGATTTAGCCGCGCTTATCGCATATGCCAAATCGCAAGGCATGTGGACGAACTTGATTACTAACGGAACTTTGATTACCACGGCTTGCGCGAAAAAGTTAAAAAGTGCCGGCCTTGATTCAGCGCAGGTAAGCCTTGAGGCAGGTACTCCCGGGTTGCATGATATTATCACAGGCAAGGTCGGAGCGTTTACATTGTCTTTGGAAGGATTAAAAGACCTTATGAATGAAGGTATTCGCGTACACACAAATACAACGATTTCCGCGTTAAACAAAAAATATCTTTTAGCAATACTGGATCTGGTAAAAGAAATCGGGCTTGAAAAGTTTTCCATGAACATGCTTATGCCGCAAGGCAGCGCTTTGGAGAATAAGGAACAGACCCTTATTAAATATGAAGAAATCGGAGATATTGTCCTGGAAGTGGCTGATTATGCGCGTAAACTGAATTTAGAGTTTATGTGGTATTCTCCGACACCTGTCTGCATCTTTAACCCGATTGTCCATGGGCTTGGCAATAAAGGCTGTGCGGCGTGTGACGGGCTTTTGAGTATTGCCCCGGACGGCAACATCCTGCCTTGTTCAAGTTTTCCCAAGCCGATGGGGAATATTCTTAAGATGCAGGGAAAGTTTAAGGATATATGGCAGCAGGATGAATTCAAGTATTTTAAGCAGAAATTATTTGCGCACGCAAAATGCCGTGCTTGTGAGCACTTGGCTGTGTGCAATGGCGGATGCCCTTTATACTTTGAACAAGTCGGTTACGATGAGATCCTTGAACAGGAATCTGAGGGGGTGCGGAGTTGAAAATATTGCCTGATATTGCAAGGTCTAGCGGTATAAAGTTTATTTTTGCCAAAAGCCTGCCTTATATGCTGCGCATAAAAATTATTGCTGTTTGCGTTATCCTGGGAATTGTAGTGGAACTATTTATCCATTTTTGGTTAGGGCTTTTGCTCGTAATGGTTGGCACGCTGTTAAGCATTATAAAGGGCTATGCTGCGGTGCCGCAATTTAGCGGTGCTGAAGAATGGAACCAGGTTACTCCGGATGAGTATAAAAAAGTAAGGCTTAAACAGGAACAACTAAAACAGTGGGATATTGATGCTTTTGATATTACCAATCCGTTAGGGCTTGGGGTTTTTGCGGTTATTACGGTTTTGTGTGTGATTATCTATTTTATGCTTGAGTTCTATGGAGCAATGCGGTTTGCGGCTTGCTGGAAGTGGAACGCGTTGGTGATTTTCTTGCCGCACTGGTTTAGCGGTATCCGCGATTTTTTAAGGCAGGATAAACTTATTATTAAAATAAAGTTTCTGGAAAAAATAATAGACAGGCTTTCAAGCCCGAGCGATATTCAGGTACTGCCGATGCTTGCGACAAAAAAAGCGAAAGAAGGAGGCAGGGTTCCTAATGACGCGCGGCTTTTAGTGCGTTTTCTTAATGCGCCTGACTATTTTCTTGGTATGCAAGTCCAGATATCCATAAATACGGTGCAGGGAAGTGATTATCCGTATCTTTATTGTGTTTTGATCGCGAAAAAAGAAGCGAATTTTTTTATAAATAAGGCTAGTTTCCTAAAATATCCTCCGGGAAATGTTCTATTTGAGAAAACTAAATCAGCGGATGTCGACGTGCTGGTTATCCGCCAATTGACCACAAAGACTTCCGGCTATCATACTCCGCCGGGTGTTGCCGCTGTCTTGGTGGAGCAAACCGTTGCTTTAGTTCGTAAGATGCTGTCCGATTAGATCAAAATAAGGGGCTGATTCTAAACTTTTTTCTTGAAATTTTTAAAAAATTGGAATCGTTTGTGCAACGTGGTATTATGTAGTAACAGGCAAGGGCGTTATCCTGATTTAAAAACCAGGGAATGTCTTTTTTGTTTTCTGATGTTTGCATGCGAAGATTATCCCAAATTTTAGGATTATAGGTAAAAAAAAGATGAAAATTATAGTAAAAGAACATATTGCTCAAGATTTAACTAAGTTTATTATTGAGTCACCGCTTATTGCGGAAAAAGCACTGCCGGGACAGTTTATTATCCTGATGGTTAGGAAAGAAGGAGAGCGGATCCCTTTGACAATTGTGGATACAGATAAGGATAAAAAAACCATCACCATTATTTTTCAGGAAGTAGGTTTTACCACGAAATTGCTGGGTAAATTAAAAACTGGAGACTCATTATATTCTCTTGTCGGCCCTTTAGGCCACCCAACACCAATTAAAGATTATGGTAAAGTTATTGTTTTAGGAGGCGGGGTTGGTATTGCCGAGCTTTTGCCTGTGGCGCATGCTCTAAAAGAAGCCGGATGTGCCGTGTCATCGATTTTGGGAGGCCGTACTGCTCAATTAGTAATTCTGCAGGAACAAATAAAAAAATACTCTGATCAATTATTTATTACTACTGATGACGGATCCCTGGGAGAAAAGGGGTTTGTAACTGCTCCTTTGAAACGTTTGCTTGAGAAAAATACCGATTACGGGTTAGTATTTTGCGTAGGGCCTTTGCCAATGATGAAAGCAGCCGCAGATGTTACCCGGCTTTTTAATATAAAAACTTTAGTTTGCCTTAATTCGATAATGATTGACGGAACAGGGATGTGCGGAGGATGCCGGGTTACAATTAACGGAAAAACTAAATTTACCTGTGTTGATGGGCCTGACTTTGACGGGCATGAGGTTGATTTTGACGAGCTTTTGTTTAGACAGAAACGGTTTATTTCACATGAAAAACATGCATTGTGTAAGCTGGATAATAAAATAAAGAACGAGATGATTAAAGAAAAATAATCGATATATCCGCGAGTAATAGTTTCTCTAATTAATAATAAGACCGGAGAAAAAATGGCAAAAGTAAATCCAAAACAAATACCAATGAAAGAACAGCTGCCCAAAGAGCGGATTAAGAATTTTCAAGAAGTGCCTTATGGGTATTTTCAGGAAGAAGCGGTTGATGAGGCGAAAAGATGTTTGCAGTGCAAAAAACCGCTTTGCGTGCAGGGATGTCCTGTAGGTATAGATATTCCTGCTTTTATTGACTTGATTGCAAGAAAAGATTTTCGCGGCTCGCTAAAAAAAATGAAAGAAAAAAATGCACTTCCAGCTATATGCGGCAGGGTCTGCCCTCAAGAAGAACAATGTCAAAAATTATGCGTATTGTCTAAAATGGGCGAGCCGATAAGTATTGGAAGATTAGAACGTTTTATTGCGGATTGGGAATCTAAACAAAAGGAAATAGAGATTCCGGCAGTAAAAGCTCCTACCGGGAAAAAAGTAGCTTGTGTCGGCGGCGGGCCGGCAGGGCTTACGGTTGCCGGGGAGCTGGCAAAGCTTGGGCATGAGGTGACTATATTTGAAGCATTACACCAGATGGGAGGAGTTCTTGTGTATGGCATACCTGAATTCAGGCTGCCGAATTCTATAGTAGAAAGAGAAGTGGAATATATTCATCGTCTCGGGGTGAAAATCACAACGTCTTTTGTGGTGGGCAAAGTAAGAACGATCGATGAACTGCTTAAAGAATTTGATGCTGTATTTATTGGAACCGGCGCAGGGCTTCCTTGGTTTATGGACTTGCCTGGAGAAAATTATAATGGAATATATTCAGCCAATGAATACCTTACGAGAATAAATCTAATGAGCGCATATAAATTCCCCGAAACAGATACTCCAATTGTACGAGGAAAACAAGTTGCCGTAATCGGCGGCGGCAATGTCGCTATGGACTCTGTTAGAACCGCAGTACGTTTGGGCGCTGAAAAAGCAATGATAATATACAGAAGATCAAAAGCTGAAATGCCGGCAAGAGCGGAAGAAATTCATCATGCAGAGGAAGAAGGCGTTATTTTTGAGTTCCTGACCTTACCTATTGCTTATCATGCGGATATCCAAGGCTGGGTAAAAGAGATGGAATGCTTAAGGATGGAATTAGGAGAAGCTGATACTTCCGGAAGAAGACGTCCGGTTGCTATAAAAGGGTCTAATTTTAAGATCCCTGTGGATGTAGTTGTTGTGGCTATAGGCAACAGCCCGAATCCTTTAGTTCCTTCTACTACACCAGGCCTTGAGGTAGGCGGTAAAGGTAATATTGGTATTGATGAAAGTACGGGAAAAACCAGTAAAAAGGGTGTATTCGCCGGAGGAGATATTGCTACAGGCGCAGCTACGGTAATTTCTGCGATGGGCGCAGGAAAAAAGGCAGCGCGGGCAATAGATGCGTATTTAAGAAATAATCGATGGTAATAGGATAAATAGGATTATTACGACCTGCGAATATAAAAGATAAAGGTTAAAGGTGAAAACATGTCGAAAGAACTGATTGAAAAGGCAAAAGAGAAATTTGGGATTATTATTGAAGAGCAGCTTAAGCGGGTTGAGGAAATGAAAAAACCAGTGGAGACTCCGGATTATGCGGCGTTACCGGAGATTATTATTGGTATTTGCTGGGGTGATGGAATTGGTAAAATAATATCAAAACACGCGCAGACAGTTTTAGAACATGTTTTAAAAGACGAAGTTGCTAAAGGAAAGATTAAATTTAAAGATATTCAAGGATTAACTATTGAGAATAGAGCAAAACATAAAAAGGCAATCCCTGACGATGTATTAGCAGAGATAAAATCCTGTCACGTGATTCTTAAAGGCCCGACAACCACTCCTCAGGCCGGAGATAAGTGGCCTAATATCGAGAGCGCGAATGTTGCTATACGCCGGTATCTTGATTTGTTTGCTAATGTTCGCCCTGTACGGATCCCTAAAGAGGGGATTGATTGGTGTTTCTTTCGTGAAAATACCGAAGGAGCTTATGTCTTAGGTTCAAGAGGATTCGATGTTTCAGATGACTTGAGCGTTGATTTTACGGTAACTACCGAACAAGGTTCGGAACGTATTATTCGCATGGCTTTTGAATATGCGAAAAATAATAACATTGATAAAGTAACAGTAGTGACCAAATCCAATGTGGTAAAAACTACAGACGGCAGATTTTCTAAAGCAGCGGTTAGGATTGCCAAGGAATACCCTAAAATAAAACTAGATGAGTGGTATATTGATATTATGACTGCGAAGCTGATTGATCCTGCCCGGCGTAAAGAATTTAAAGTCATGGTTTTACCGAATCTTTATGGAGATATCCTTACTGATGAGGCAGCGCAGATGCAGGGCGGAGTAGGAACAGCCGGCAGTGCCAATATCGGAAAAAAATGGTCGATGTTTGAAGCAATACATGGAAGCGCCCCGCGTATGATTGAAGAAGGCCGTGATAAGTTTGCTGACCCTTGTTCGATGATCAGAGCGAGCGCGATGCTGTTAAGGCATATCGGTTTTAAAGAACGTGCGGAAAAAATAGAAATGGCATTGGATATCTGCGGCCAGTTTGAAAAGAAAATGTTAATCACAGGAAGAGATACCGGTGTTAGCGGGGAAGAATACACAACGTATTTGTTATCATGGGTGGATAATCCTAAGCTGAAAATTCAATGGGAAAAGTCGGTTAACGAGCCGTGTTATTAGAGAAATTTTTTTTTTGCTTGACAAAATAAGCGGGTTTTGCTATTTTTGATTAAAGCAAAGTTTAATTAGTATAGACTAAGTAAAGAACAAAGGCGTTCTCTTTTAGGTTGGGGAACGCCTATTTTTTTTGCCTTGATAGCGTAAAAATAAGGCAAAATATGCGTAAAAATACAGTGCTCCTTTGCGGTTTTGCCGGGGCAAAACAAAGCGTTAGGAGTTAATTTGCCGTATTACTTAGCTGTTAAGTAATTGGCTTTTTGAGGAGGTGGATTGTATGATTCAGTGGCCAAAGTCAAATGATGCACTGGGTACAGTTAATCGCGGTAATCCTTGCGAATCTACTTTGTGTACGTTGTGCCGTGCTGATTGCGCCGGAAAGTGTGAAACATGGCTTTCCAGCTTAAGAGGCAGAAAAATGTTATATCCGAGAGATTTCGGATCAGTTACTGCCGGAAGCGCAAATACAACGGCTATTGGCGTAAACTACAATAGTTTACGTATTGACGGATATGTATACGGGGCAAATGCGTTGCCAAAAGGGCTTTCAAATTCTGAAGATGAATGCGTATTCCCGAATGTAAGCTTAGAAGGCGAATTCGGAACTAAGATTAAAACAAAATTTAAAGTACCGATAATGACCGGAGCTTTAGGCTCAACATTTATTGCGGCAAAATACTGGGAATCTTTTGCTATCGGCGCTGCGCTAGTGGGATATCCTATTGTAGTTGGTGAAAATGTTGTTGGTGTTGATAGAAGTTCGGAGATTAAAAACGGCAAAATAAGCAAAGCTCCTGAATTGGACAGAAGAATAGAAACATTTTTACGTTATTACGACGGATACGGCGCGATTATCGTGCAGATGAACGTTGAAGATACGCGCAATGGCGTTGCCGAATACATCATTGAAAAATACGGGGATAAGGTGATTCTTGAGCTTAAATGGGGACAGGGAGCTAAGGTTATAGGCGGAGAAATACAGGTTACCAGCCTTGATTACGCGATCTTCTTGAAGAAGAGAGGATATGTTGTTGACCCAGACCCTGAGAATCCGCAGGTGCAGGAAGCTTTTAAACATGGCGCTGTTAAGTCAATAGCACGCCACAGCCGTCTTGGATATACCAGTCTTTCCTCACGCGATAAAGTAAAAACAAATTTTATGAACGCGGTGAAATACTTAAGAAAAATCGGCTATAAGAGACGAAGATCCTTGCCGATAGCGGCAAGCCGGTTGTAGATATGGCGTTTGCCGGCGGCTTAGCTAAAGAAGACCAGATATTCAAAGCGCTTGCTCTAGGCGCGCCTTTTACAAAGCTTGTGTGCATGGGCAGGGCGTTGATGATACCGGCTTATTTAGGTTCTAACGTAGAAGGGGTAGTTAATCCGTCAGTAAAGGAAAAATTAAATGGAAATTGGGATAAACTTCCTGCTTCTGTTACTGCTTTCGGAACTACGCCGGAAGAACTTTTTTCCGGCTACTATGATGTGCAGAAAAAAGTAGGTAAAAACGAAATGAAAAATATTCCTTTAGGCGCGGTTGCCGCGTATACTTTGGCAGATAAATTAGCAGCCGGATTGCAGCAGCTTATGGCTGGGACAAGACATTTCTCTCTCAAGGGAATTTCCCGCGATGATATTTATGCAGCGAACAGAGAGACGGCAAAGGAGACAGGTATTACTTTTATCTCAGATAAAAGCGACTCGTTAGCAAAGAAAATTATGAAATCATAACTTTCTTTATTTTCCTGGTTAGGGTTAAAAGCGCCTCTGCATATTTTAAAGCAGGGGCGCTTTTGTTTTTAACGGAGAAGTGTATACTTTTCCTTGACAATATTTTAGCAGTATGTTAAGTTAAAAAAGATGCTGGAACAAAGGCGTTCCCCGTTAAACAGGGAGAATGCCTTTTTTATATTCAGGTAAATAATTTTTGATGTAACTTTTTAATATATTTATAGTTATGATGAAAGATTAAAAAAGGCTTTTTAATTGATTTAATTTGTAATATAATTATATAAAGTATATTTCCTGCATAAATTCTGGTTTCCTCATGAGGTCATAAAAAAACGAGATTTTTAGCGTATATTATTGCATGAAAAATGTTTTACAATGACGAATACTAAAAGAAAAAAAGCAATAGTTGTTTTGGAAGACGGAATTAGTTTTACTGGTTTTTCATTTGGCGCAACTGGTACGGCATCCGGAGAAGTTGTCTTTAATACCAGCCTTTCGGGTTATCAGGAAATACTTACCGATCCTTCTTACAAGGGGCAGATTGTTACAATGACGTACCCGCTTATCGGTAATTACGGGGTTAATAAAGAAGATGTTGAGTCAAGACGGCCTTTTGTCGAGGGTTTTATTGTAAAAGAATGTTCACGCATTGCCAGTAACTGGCGTTCTTGCGATACGCTGGATAATTATTTGAAAGAAAATAATATTATCGGTATAGAAGGCGTTGATACCCGAGCGATTACCCGCCATACAAGGCTTCAGGGAGCAATGAAAGCAGTGATTTCTTCAGAGGATTTGGATGTTGAAAATTTGCTTAAAAAAGTCAGGGCATCTAAAGGCTTAGTCGGTAAAGATCTGGTTAATGAAGTCAGCTGTAAAGAGATTTATCAATGGAACAATGAAGGCGAGTATCATGTTGTTGTGATAGATTGCGGAGTAAAGCTGAATATTTTAAGGTCGCTTGCGCTGAATAACTGCCGGGTTAGCGTTGTCCCTGCGAATACTTCTTCAGTAGAAATTTTAAAATTAAATCCGGACGGTATAATGCTTTCCAACGGCCCGGGAGATCCTGAACCGCTGACATATGTCGTAAAAACAATACGGGAATTATTGGGAAAAATTCCGGTTTTCGGCATTTGCCTTGGACAGCAACTGCTTGGCTTAGCTTTAGGAGGAAGAACCTATAAACTGAAATTCGGGCATCACGGAGCAAACCAGCCGGTTAAGGATTTAAAAACCGGAAAAATCGATATTACCGCCCAGAATCACGGATTTTGTGTTGATATAGAATCGCTTAATAAAGATGAGGTTGAGATTACGCATATTAATCTTAATGATAATACGTTAGAAGGATTGCGGCATAGAAAACTGCCGGTTTTTTCCGTGCAATATCATCCGGAAAGCTGCCCCGGCCCGCATGACGCGCAGTACCTGTTTAAAAATTTTATTGAAATGATAGAGGAAAATAAACACTAAATAAATATAAACCCAAATCTTGGGATAAATGCGCAAATAATAAAGGAAAATGAAACGTGCCAAAAAGGGTTGACATAAAAAAAATACTGATTATCGGCTCAGGCCCGATTATTATCGGACAGGCTTGTGAATTCGATTATTCCGGAACCCAGGCCTGTAAAGCGCTGAAAGAAGAAGGGTATGAAGTTGTGCTGATTAATTCCAATCCGGCAACGATTATGACCGACCCGGAAATAGCGGACGCGACATATATTGAGCCGATTACTCCCGAGGTATTGGAGAAGATTATTGAAAGAGAACGCCCGGACGCGGTATTGCCGACTTTAGGCGGGCAGACCGGGCTTAATACTGCGGTTAAGGCTTCGGAAATGGGAATCTTTGATAAATATAATGTTAAGATGATCGGAGCAAATACCCAGGCGATTCATAAAGCTGAAGATAGAAAACTTTTTAAAGAAGCGATGAAAAAAATCGGGCTGGATGTTCCGCGCAGCGCTCTAGCTTATAACATGGAAGAAGCGCGTAAGGCTTGCAAGAAAATCGGGCTGCCTGTGATTATCAGGCCGAGCTTTACTTTAGGAGGCACAGGCGGAGGCATTGTAAATACGGAAGATGAGTTTGAAAAGATAGCGGAACTAGGGCTAAAAAGCAGTATGATTAGCGAGATTCTGGTTGAAGAATCCGTGCTCGGCTGGAAAGAATACGAGCTCGAAGTAATGCGTGATATAAAGGATAATGTGGTTATTGTCTGCTCCATAGAAAATTTTGACCCAATGGGTATTCATACAGGCGATTCGATTACCGTGGCTCCGGCGCAGACCTTGACTGACGTGGAATATCAAAAGATGAGGGATGCTTCTATTTCGATTATCCGTGAAATTGGAGTGGAGACCGGCGGTTCTAATATCCAGTTCGCGGTTAATCCCGAGAACGGCCGGATGGTTGTTATTGAAATGAACCCGCGTGTATCCAGGAGTTCGGCATTAGCAAGTAAAGCCACCGGATTTCCAATCGCTAAATTTGCCGCTAAGCTTGCCGTGGGGTATACGCTGGATGAAATCCGCAACGACATTACTAAAGAGACTCCGGCTTCTTTTGAACCGACAATAGATTACTGTGTGGTGAAAATTCCGCGTTTTACTTTTGAAAAATTTCCCGAAGCGCAGGATATCCTGGGGATTTCCATGAAATCCGTCGGCGAAACAATGGCCATCGGCCGTACATTTAAAGAAGCTTTGCAAAAAGGCCTGCGCGGATTGGAAATCGGGCATAACGGCCTGGATAATAAAAAAAAGTATACCGAGATTGATGATGAAAAACTAAATCAGAGGCTCAAAGAGCCTAATGCTTCAAGGATATTTTATATAAAATACGCTTTGCAAAGGGGAATGAGCGTAGAAGAAATATGCCGGATGACTAAAATCGATCCTTGGTTTATATTTAATATTAATGAGATTGTACTGCTGGAAAAAGAAATCATTCTTTCAAGCAGGAAAACCCGTGGAATGGGGTTTGACAGCGGCCTTTTACTGCAGGCTAAACAATTTGGCTTCAGTGACAAGCAAATAGCCCAGCTTATAGAAACTGATGAATTGGCTGTGAGGAATTTCAGGCAAAAAAAAGGGGTGGAGCCGACCTATAAACTGGTTGATACCTGCGCGGCGGAATTCGAAGCTTATACGCCGTATTACTATTCAACATATGAGTCGGAGGATGAGACCAGAAGTTCGGATAAGAAAAAAATAATGATCTTGGGCGGCGGGCCGAACCGCATCGGCCAGGGGATTGAGTTTGATTATTGCTGCTGCCATGCCGCTTTTGCCTTAAAAGAACTCGGGTTTGAAACGATAATGGTCAATTCTAATCCTGAAACGGTTTCAACAGATTACGATACTTCGGATAAATTATACTTTGAGCCGCTTACTTTTGAAGACGTTATGAATATCGTGGACAAAGAAAAACCGGACGGGATTATTGTTCAGTTTGGCGGGCAAACGCCGCTTAATCTTGCGAAAAATCTTGCCGATGCCGGAGCTCCGATAATCGGCACTTCCGTGGAAGCTATTGACCGCGCGGAAGACAGGGATAAATTTTCAAAAATTATTACAAAGCTTAAGATCAGCCAGCCTCCGAATGGTTCTGCTGTTTCGTGGGAGCAGGCGGTTAGTATTACCAAGGAGATTGGATATCCTGTGCTGGTCAGGCCTTCATATGTTTTGGGAGGCAGAGCAATGAGGATTGTCTATAATGAGGCGGATTTAAAGATCTTTATGAAAGAAGCTGTGGAGGCTTCGGAACAACGGCCTATTTTAATAGATAAATTTTTGGAAGATGCAGTGGAAGTTGATGTTGATGCTGTTTCTGACGGAAATACTACGGTTATCGGCGGAATTATGGAACATATCGAAGAAGCCGGAGTGCATTCCGGAGATTCCGCCTGTGTTCTTCCTCCGCATACTTTGAGCGATGATATTATTGAGACAATACGCAAGCATACTTTTGCTTTATCAAAAGAATTAGGAGTAATGGGATTGATTAACATCCAGTTTGCGGTGAAAAATGACGAAGTTTATATTTTGGAAGTTAATCCCCGCGCGTCACGCACTGTGCCTTTTGTCAGCAAGGCTACGGGAGTTCCTTTGGCTAAAATCGCCGCCAAAGTTATGGTTGGAAAAAAGTTAACAGAGCTTGGGGTAATAGATGAGAAAAAGATCGAGCATGTTTGCGTAAAAGAATCCGTGCTTCCGTTTTCCCGTTTTTCCGGCGTGGATATTATTCTTGGCCCTGAGATGAAATCAACAGGGGAGGTCATGGGCATTGACACGTCATTCGGAATGGCTTTTTACAAATCACAGCTGGCTGCCGGGTCTTTGCTTCCGGAAAAAGGACAGGTGTTTATAAGCGTGAAAAATAGCGATAAAAGGAACATAGTTTTTATCGCTAAAAAAATTTCCGATATGGGGCTGGAGATCATTGCCACAAAAGGGACGGCAAAGGTTTTAAAGTCGAATAACATAAAGGTAAAAGTAGTCGGTAAAATCGGAGAGGGAGATAACGATATCCTTAAACTCATAGGAAAAGGGGAAATAAAGCTGGTTATCAATACTCCAAACGGAGCGCGCGGCCAGTCCGACATGAAACCGATGCGCAGCGCCGCTGTCATGCGTGGTATTACTTGTATTACAACGATACAAGGCGCCCAGGCTGCGGTTAATGGGATGGAAGCGCGTTATAAGGGTGATTTTTCCGTAAAATCGATTCAGGAATTTTTAAGCGTTTAATGAAGCTCATCCGGGCTAAAGCCCGGGGTTTTTTAAAGAATGCATGATAAAAAAAGGGACAAGTTACCATGTGCGGCATATTTGGAATTACCGACCATAAAGACGCGGCGCGGCTTGCTTATTTAGGTTTGTACGCTTTGCAGCACCGAGGAGAAGAAAGCGCCGGGATTGTTACTTCAAGCCCTAGCGGGACGCATTCTCATCAGGGGATGGGGCTTGTTGCGGATATATTTGATGAAAAGGCGGTCAGGATGTTAAAGGGCAGTATTGCTGTCGGGCATGTGCGCTATTCGACTACGGGCTCAAGCTTAGAGAGGAATATCCAGCCTTTTCTTGTTACGCATAAAAAAGGCCATATCGCGATTGCGCATAACGGTAATTTTACGAATACGGTAGAATTGAGGGGGAAACTTGAAGGAAGCGGTTCTATTTTCCAGTCAACGATGGATTCGGAAATTATCGTACATTTGATTGCGCAAGTAAATGTAAAGGATTATAAAGAAAGAATTGTTCAGGCATTATTGCCGTTGGAAGGCGCGTATTCCCTTGTAATGATGCTTGATAATATTTTGATTGGAGCGCGCGACCCTTATGGGTTTCGGCCGTTATGCCTTGGAAAATTTAACGGCTCATATGTTCTGGCAAGCGAGACCTGCGCTTTAGATCTGATCCAGGCGGAATATGTGCGGGATATTGAGCCGGGTTAGATTATTTTTATCCGTAATAAAGAAATTGAGTCGATTAAGCCGTTTCTTAAGAAAAAACACGCTTTTTGCATATTTGAATACATATATTTCTCACGTCCGGACAGCAATATATTCGGCAAGAATGTGTATTTGACGCGTAAGCGCCTCGGTCGCCAGCTGGCAAAAGAGTATCCGGTTAAATGTGACCTGGTTATGCCTATTCCCGACTCGGGAAATTACGCTGCGCTGGGTTTTGCAGAACAATCTGATATGCCTTATGAAGTAGGCATGATTCGCAATCACTATGTCGGCAGGACATTTATCCAGCCTTCACAGTTTATCCGGGATTTTAGGGTGAAGATAAAGCTTAACCCGATCAAAGATATTATAAAAGGGAAAGAACTTGCGATAGTTGAGGATTCGATCGTACGGGGGACAACCAGCAAAGCGCGCGTGAAAACAATCAAGGAAGCAGGCGCAAAAAAGGTACATATGCGTATTAGCTGCCCTCCGATAAAATTTCCCTGTTTTTACGGAATAGATTTTCCGACAAAAAAAGAATTGATCGCGGCTAATCTCACGATTAGAGAAATCCGCGATTTTATGGAATTGGACAGCTTATGTTATCTAAGCCTTGACGGAATGCTTGAATCGATGCTGCTGCCCGGCTGTGAGTTCTGCACGGCTTGTTTCAACGGAGAATATCCTACGCAAATACCAAAAAAAATTTCAAAGAATATGTTAGAAAGAAGAGGCTAGAATGACGAAGTATATATTCGTGACGGGAGGCGTAGTTTCGAGCCTGGGCAAAGGCATAGCATCGGCTTCTATCGGAAAACTGCTGGAAGCGCGCGGTTTAAAGGTAACACTGGTTAAATGCGATCCTTATATAAACGTAGACCCCGGGACAATGAATCCTTTTCAGCATGGAGAAGTATATGTTACTGACGATGGGGCGGAAACAGACTTAGACCTTGGGCATTATGAGCGTTTTACTAATGCCAAGCTTACCCGTGACAATAATATTACCACCGGCAAGATTTATTATTCCGTGATCGCGAAAGAAAGAAGAGGCGATTATCTGGGGAAAACCGTTCAGCTTGAATTGGGCAGTACTAATGCGATTAATATTCATGTTACTTTAATCCCTTTTATAAAGTCGGCCGGAGAAATAAAAACAAAACCGACACAACACAGTGTGGGCACGTTAAGAGAAATAGGAATAATGCCGGATATTATATTGTGCCGTACGGAAAGGACATTGAGTAAAGAAGCGAAAGAAAAAATCGCTCTTTTCTGCAATGTAAGCGTGGACGCGGTGATCCCGGCAATTGATGTGAAGAGTATTTATGAGGTTCCGCTGACTTTAAGCAAACAGAATTTAGATACGCTTATTGTAAAGCTGCTTAATTTAAAAGGGGAAAAAAGCGATCTTAGCGAGTGGGAGCAAACCGTGGTCAGGCCTTTAAAATTTTCTTCGAAAGAAATTGAAATCGCCGTTGTCGGTAAATATATTGCGCTGCAGGACGCGTACAAATCCATTTACGAGGCGTTGGCGCATGGGGCGATAGCTAATGATGCGAAGCTTGTTATCAGGAAGGTTGATTCGGAGAATATCGAGAATCACGGATCGGACAAATATTTTAAAAACATAAAAGGCGTCCTTATTCCCGGAGGATTTGGGTGCCGGGGCATTGAAGGAAAAATCAAGGCCGTTCAATTCGCCCGTGAAAACAATATACCGTATTTTGGAATATGCTTAGGCATGCAGACAGCTGTTATCGAATTTAGCCGCAATGTTTGCGGGTTGAAGAATGCCAACTCCACGGAATTCGACAAAAACAGCAAATTTCCGGTAATCAGCCTGCTGGAAGAACAAAAAAAACTAAAAAGCAAAGGCGCGACGATGCGTTTGGGGGCATATGAATGCCAGATAATAAAGGACACGCAGGCCTGGGCAGCTTATAAAAAAGAAAAGATTTTCGAACGCCACAGGCACCGCTACGAATTCAATAATAAATTTCAAGAGGCGATGGAGAAAGCCGGAATGATATTTTCAGGCGCTTATCAGGCAAAGAAACTGGTTGAAATTATTGAATTAAAAAATCATCCCTGGTTTGTCGCCTGCCAGTTTCATCCGGAATTTAAATCAAAACCAGACAGCGCGCATCCGTTGTTTAAGGCATTTGTAAGGGCGGCATTGGATGTTAAAAATTAAAAACCAAAAACCAAAAACTAAAAACCGGTTATGAAGTCATACAAAGAATATATAGAAACATTAAATAAAATAAGTAAAGCAATAACCAGCGATCTTTACCTTGAAGATGTTTTAAAATTGATTGTTACCTTGACGGCCAATGTCATGAAAGCGAAGATCTGCGCGTTATGGCTGCTAGACGAAGAAAATAAAACACTGAAGATTAAAGCAACGCAGGCGTTGAGCAGTGAATATTTAAAAGAGCGTAGTTTGAAATTAGGGGAGGGTATTGTCGGTTATGTTGCCAAAAGCAAAAAGCCGATGGTAATTGCGGATGTTTTACAGGACGAACGCTATAAAGAAAAAACATTGGCAAAAAAAGAAAATCTTGTTTCAATGCTCAGCGTGCCGATGCTTGTCAAAAACAGAGTGATCGGAGTTATTAATTGCTATACTACGGTTAGATATGATTTTGAAGAAAGTGATGTCCAGCTTTTAAGCACTGTCGCCAATCAGGCCGCAGTGGCGATCGAGAATACCGAGCTTATGGTTAAAACAAAAGTTGTCCAGGAAGAATTAGAGACTAGAAAAAAAGTAGAAAAAGCAAAAGGAATTTTAATGCGTGAGCAAAATTTAAATGAGGAAGACGCGTATAATCTACTGCGCAAATCAAGCATGTCGAAACGCATGCATATGAAAGATATTGCCGGAGCGATAATTCTTTCCTATGAAATCAAACAGGGAAAACGTTAAGTTTTTTTTTGAAAAAGATTTTTCTCTCCGTTTTTAAAACCATAAAAAGCTTAAAATATTTCTAAAAATTCTTTTGAAAAAATATTTTTTTTATTTTTTTCTTGCTTTTTGCGAATATAATGTGTATATTATAAATTGTAAATACAATAAGTAGCAAGAGCACATGTTGTATTTGCATAATTTGACAATCCAAGATATTGTAGGGGTTAGGGAAAACAAGGTTTAGGTTTATGTAAATTTTGTTAGGAAAGGGGGTGAATATTTTGGTAGTCAAAAAGAAAAAAGCAGCAAAGAAAACAGTGGCAAAGAAAAAGAAAAAATAAGGTAAGTAGTATGTAGTTGCTACTTCAGCTTTGATTTTAGATCGCGTGAGTTTAATAATCAGATCCCAATTTTTTCGATGAACAAGGATGTTGCGATAACTCAAGGGCGAGGATGCCAAAGGATGACAGCTTTCTCGCTCTTGAGGGGATCAAAAAACGTGGAAGTAAATATATCAGTAATAAGCAGAACTCTTCTTAACTGCATTCAGCTTGGGCAAGAAGGGTTTTTTATTTGCGTAAGTGTTTGCTTGACAAGAGTATTAGATTAGTTTTAGAATAAGTATGTTTAACAAATAAGGCATAATTTTTTTAAAAATCAGGTTGGTTTTGATAAGGGATTTCTATGGATCATAGTGAAAGTTCAAAAAAAAATCAAGGGGAAGGCATAGAAGGATCAGCCCAGAAAAACAGTGAAGCAGAGATTATTAAAGCACAACTTGAAGAGTTAAAACTTATAAGTAGAAAAGAAAAAACATACCTTGAAAACATTTTCCGCATAATTCCTACGGCAGTATTTTTAACAGACAGAAACCGCATTGTTATCGGGTGGAATAAGCGCGCGCAGGAAATAACCGGATACGCGCCGGAAGAAATCATCGGCAAGAAATGTACATTTTTTGCCGAAGCCCCCTGTAGTGAAAAATGCGGCGCGTTCACTGATTCGGTTGTAAAACCGGTAATGAATAAAGAATGTACGATAAGAAGAAAAGACGGCAGGATGCTGGTGGTTTCCAAAAGTGTGGAGATAATAAAAGATGATCAAGGCATTACCGTAGCTGGCGTGGAGGTTTTTGAGGATATCACAGTCCGCAAACAAGCGGACCAAGCTTTGCAAAGTTCTCACCAAAACCTGGAAATGCAGATGCGTTACCGCACTGAACAGCTTTCCAAAATAAATCAAATGCTTATAGTAGAGATAAGCGAAAGAGAAAAAGTCCAGGAAAGTATCAGGATGGGCAATGAAAAATTAAAACGTGTTTTGACGGAAACAATAAGCGCGCTTGCTTCGACAGTAGAAAAACGCGATCCTTATACTGCAGGGCATCAGGAACGCGTTGCGCAGCTGGTATTGGCAATCGCAAAGGAATTAAATTTGCCGGAAGAGAAAATAGAAGGGGTTAAAACTGCGGCGATGATTCATGATATTGGAAAGATTTGTGTGCCTGCTGAAATCCTAAGTAAACCTTCCCGTTTGACCAGCCATGAATTTAGCCTGATTACTGAACATCCGCAGGTAGGCTATGATATTTTAAAAGGAATTGAATTTCCCTGGCCGGTTGCGAAAATAGTTGTGCAGCATCATGAACGATTGGATGGTTCCGGATATCCGAATAAATTAAAGGGTGATCAAATTTTGCTTGAGGCATGGATACTGATTGTTTCCGACGTAGTCGAAGCGATGGCTTCGCATCGTCCTTATCGTCCGGCACTGGGTGTTGAAAGGGCTTTGGATGAAATCTTAAGCAAAAAAGGAATACTGTACCTGCCTTCGGTAGTAGATGCCTGTATAAATATTTTCCTTAGAAAAGGGTTTCAATTTAAATAAAAGCAGTGAAATTAAAACAGGCGCAAATCATGGGGAAGCGATAAGTAAGTGAACGCAATACCGACGGAATTAATTAAACGGCTTAGAAATTTATTCTAGCCGTTTTTTACTTCTTTTTCGAATAGAGTATCTGAAAAAAGGGCGCAAAATGGCGGGAAAAACACAACTTGAGATAATTTATGAAGACGATTACCTGGTATTGCTCAATAAACCGAGCAATTTGCTGGCGACTTCTGCGCCTGGCGAGGCATGTAAAAATGCCGTATTTTTGCTGAACGAACAACTTACGCAGCGCGGAATTAACACAAAAGTTTATCCATGTCATAGGCTGGATAAGGAAACATCCGGGATAATGGTCTTTGCCAAGGGTAAAAAAATGCAAGAAGCGGTTATGGATGAATTCCGCCAAAAAAAGATATATAAGTCATATATAGCTTTTGCCCACGGGCGTATAACTTGCGATAAGGGTATGTTAAAAAGCTATCTTAAGGGTGCGTGGCCGTATAATCTTAAAGAAAAAGGAAAGCTTGCTGAAACAAGATTTCAGGTTATTTATAGGCATAATGATTTTACAGTGCTCAAAGTGGAACCGCTTACAGGTAGAACTAATCAGATCCGCATACAGTTTAGCGATTATAAGCATCCGCTTTTAGGAGAGCGGAGGTTTGCTTTAGCCAGGGAATGGGAGATAAAATTCAAAAGGACTGCTTTGCATGCTTCAGGTATTATGTTTATCCACCCTGTGCATAAGCGCCGGATCGCGTTGGATGTGCCGTTACCCGGGGATATGGAAAATTTCCTGAAAAAATACGGTATTTTTCTGAAAAATTATCGTGAACTTGCGGTCGGCCATGGCTAGATATTAATAAAGTTCATATATTGCCCAAGTAGGCGGCATATGTTACAATAACTTTATTCTAAAATATTTTAAAACATAAAAAGGTTAAATCATGAAAACATCGGAATGTATTGTATTGATTCTTGGCGGCGGAAAAGGGGAACGGCTTTTCCCTTTGACGTTAGAAAGAAGTAAGCCGGCAATTGGTTTTGCCGGAAAATACCGTTTAATAGATATTCCGGTTTCTAATTGCATAAATTCCGGGTTTAATAAAATTTTTGTGCTTACACAGTTTCTTTCAGCCAGCCTGCACGCGCATATTATGCATACATACCGTTTTGATAATTTTACAAGAGGATTCGTCGAAATCCTTTCCGCTGAACAGTCGCATAAAAGTTCAGAGTGGTTTCAGGGTACGGCAGACGCTGTACGCCATGTGCTTAGGCATTTGCGTAACATGCCTCAAGAGCTGGTATTGATTCTTTCAGGGGATCATCTTTATAGGATGGATTACAGGGAATTGGTTAATTTCCATATTAAAAAGAAAGCAGAAGCGACTATTGCTTCAATTTTTATTGATGATGAAGAAGCTTCCAGGATGGGAATTCTTGATTATTCCGCGGACGGACAGGTAAAGAGAATCATTGAAAAGCCTTCTAATGTCAGCCGCCTGAAAATCCATTCAAAAAGCAGGGAAAATTCGGAGAAATCAAAAAAACAATTTTGCGCTTCAATGGGTATATATTTATTCAATAAAAACATACTCTTCGATATCCTTACTAAAACTAAAACTGCTGATTTCGGCAAGCATATTTTGCCGTTTCTGCTTAAAAAAAAGCATAAGGTTTTTGCGTATGAGTTTAAGGGCTATTGGAGAGACATCGGTACTATCAAAAGCTATTATGAAGCAAGCATGGATTTACTGGAATCTAATCCTGAATTTGAACTTTATGATGAAAAGTTTCCTTTGCTTACGCGTGCCCGTTTATTGCCGCCGACTAAGGTTAATCATTCAACCGTAATAAATTCATTGATTGCCGACGGATGTGTTATCGGCAAATCAACGATTGAAAATTCTATTATCGGGCTGCGCAGCAGGATAATGGAGGATACTAAAATAAAGGATTCGATAATTGTCGGAAATGATTATTATCAAAACAAGCCGAGAGAACTGAAAATGTCTCCGTATATCGGTAAGGGCGTGATTATTGAACGGGCTATCGTTGATAAAAATGCTACTATATCTGATTTTTGCCATATTAGAGATAAAAAAAACTCGGCTAATAAAGATGGAGATTTATATTATATAAGGGATGGAATCACTGTTATCCGCCGCGGCGCGGTATTGCCTGCGCGTACAATAATTTAGAGTAGAAGCAGATGATTTTTTCTATAGAAAGGGGGATTAAGCTATTAGTAAAATGGCAACCTGAATAGAATTAAAACATTCCGTGTTTTTTAAGTTGAATAGCTTAAAAAGTTGAAAAAGTGGGATAAACAGGAGGGAAATGAAATGCTGGAAATACTGGAAAAAATTATTTTAGCAGGCGTTGGTTTGGCAAATTTAACAAAAGAAAAAGCAGAAGCTTTGGTTGAAATATTAGTCGAGAAAGGCCAGGTTAAAGCAAAAGATAAAAAAGCTGTTTTAAGCAAACTTCTCAAAGGTACGGAACAGCTGGATAAACAGCTTGAAAAAAAGATCAAAGATATTTCCCTGAACGTTGTCCAGGGGTCCCAGAAGCAGATCGATATTTTAAACAAAAAGCTTGAAATAATGGCAAAAAATTTAAGCGCGGACATAAAAGCAGCGAAGCAAACAGCCAAAAACTATAAGGCAAAAGCAAGAACAAAGAAGAAGTAGAAAGGATAATGTTCTATAAGTTCAGGTCAGTTGCCGGCGATATTAACCGGCTTAGAGTAATACTGCTGATCTTTTTTGAAGAAGGCTTCGGCTTTTTTATCGAACAGGTCAGGCTGTCTTATCTTTTGCCGTTTAAAGCAAGAGTTTTTCATTTTTTTTGGCGGCACGGGCATGCTGTTAAAGATAAGCAAGAAGTTATTCCGTTACCGAAAAGACTGCGGAGTGCGCTTGAACGTTTGGGCCCGACTTTTGTCAAGTTCGGGCAGCTTTTAAGTTTGCGTTCCGATATTGTTCCTGCCGAATATATTCAGGAGTTGAAAAGATTGCGGACAGAAGTCGCGCCGTTTACTTTTAGCGAAGTTAAAAATATAATAAATGAAGAATTTGGTAAAGATATTAGAGAGATATTTAAAAAGTTTGATCAAAAACCGCTGGCCGCAGCAAGCTTGTCCCAGGTGCATAAAGCCCTCCTTAAAGATAATACCGAAGTTGCCGTAAAAGTTCAAAGGCCGAATATCCGCGAAGTAATCGAAAAGGACATACATATACTTTTTTTCCTCGCCTCATTAGCCGAGAAATACGTTAAAGAAATAGTTTGCCTTCAGCCGGTGCAGTTAATAAAAGAGTTTTCGGAATGGACGATGAGGGAGCTTGATTTTACTATAGAAGCAAGTAATGCCGAGCACTTTCACCGGCATTTCGGAGATGATCCTCGCTTTTATTTTCCCCAGATTTATTGGGATTTCACAAGCAAACGCGTATTGACAATGGAGTTTCTGCATGGGGTTGAACTTACTGATGCGGCAAAAATAAAAAAAATTGGCGATGATCCTCATACCTTGGCTTTGTACGGAATGGAATTGGGATTACGCCAGTTGTTTGTACATGGTTTTTTTCAGGCCGACCCGCATCCAGGTAATTTTTTCGCTTTAAAGGATAACCGGCTTTGCCTGTATGATTTTGGCATGGTCGGGTATCTGGACAGGCATTTACGCGATAAATTAATCTCCGTATTCGTGTCGTTTGTAGAAAAAAACGTGGATTATTCCGTGGAAAAGATGCTTGAGCTTGCTCCGGAATATTCTTTGCAGGCACGTGAAAATTTTATTCAAAAAGCTTCGCCGATATTGGGAAACTGGTTTTATTCGAAAAGAAAAGATAAAAGTATCGCGAAAATGTTTTATGAGCTTGTGCTTGAGGGAGTTAAAAACGGGATTTATTTCCCGAGGAATTTAATCCTTTGTTCGCGCGCATTACTAGTGATGGAAGCTACCGGTCTTTTGCTTGATCCGGAATTTCAGCTTTATGAAGAAATCACTCCGATGTTTGAAAAAGTTTTACGCGATAAATTTGATCCCGCGCGCGTGATCAAAGAGGTGGAAATGGGTATAGTCGAATACTTAAGCGTATTGGAACAGTTGCCGGAAAACACGCTTAAGCTTATTGAAAAAATAGAAAAAGGCCAGGTGGATGTGCGTATAGACAAAAGCGAGATCATGGCCATAAAAAATGAAATGGAAAGGGTTAATAATATCCGCTTATTATCGATAGTTATTGTTACGCTGATTGTTTCTTCGGCAATAATCTTAAGGCTTGAACAGAAGACGCTTATTTTCGGGTTTTCCGTGGCAAAAATAGAGCTGGTACTGGCATTTATTTTTGCTTGTTTTCTTATTGTGATGATTAGGAAGAAATAATAGTATACTTACAAAAAAGGAGTGTCTATATGAAGAAAAAAGTATTGAAAAAAATTTCTTCTAATAAGTTAAAGATATTTAAAATCGCAAACCGCCGGGGGTTTGCGGCAATTTGCCTGAATAATCTGACCGAAGGCTCAAGCGCTTATCAGGCATATCAGCGGATGGCCAAGGCATTAAAACGCGGAGGATGCGAGCTTCCTGTTGTAGAAGCAGATAAAATTAAGCGCTTTGTAACAGCTAACATCTAAGGAATGCAGGAAAAAGAAAATTTTTATAGTCATTTTTTAGTATTCAGGTTGCGCGGGTTATGATTTAATGTCCCAAGTCTCAAGATTTGACTTCGTAGTTTTATTTTAATTTCTTTTTCGAAAATACTTTTGCAAAGCAATAAATCAAAAGCCAAACAATTATTCCCCATGAAATTATTAAAAATACCCATCCGTTTGTATTCATCGGTTATCCACTTTTGTTTTGTTTTTCCAGGCAATTTTAACCAGTACTCCTAATATCAAAAATGCCAAAATAAGCAGCACTCTTGTGACAAGTATGAATGGACGGTCTGACAAAGAAATATTTTTCATTAAAATTATCGGGATCCACTCCTGCCAGAACCAGGAGACAAGAATAAAAAACAAAAATAATGGAGTTATATATTTTATAATAAACTTATAAATTGCGGGGATTTTCATATCCGCGCCTTTATGAATTTCATCCCAGGCATTTTCCATCCCAAAGACAAAGACAAAAAGTATTACCTCAATAGTTGCGAATAAAACCAGAAAAAATGTTCCGCCCCAAAAATCCAGTTCATCAACTACCCCGTTTTTCAGAAAAAAAACTGCTCCTTGGCATAGAATAAACGTAAGAATACTAAAAATTAAAACAGCCTTTTTTCTGGAGAGATTAAATTCGTCTTCTAAAAAGGCTATAGCCGGCTGGGCAAGAGAAACCGAGGATGTAATCCCGGCCAGGAACAATAAGAAAAACCAGAAAAATCCAAATAATTGAGCAAAAGGTAATTTGTTTAAAACTAAAGGCATCGTGACAAAACCTAAATTAAAAACACCGGATTGCGCGATAGCCCTGATATTGTTAGGGCCGAAAAAGATAAATGCCGTGGGAATTATTATGCTCCCGCCTAAGATTACCTCTGCGAATTCATTAGTCGCAGTAGCAGTCAACCCGGAGAGGACAACATCATCACCCTTAGATAAATAGCTGGCATAAGTCAGGATAACTCCAATGCCCACGCTTAAGGTGAAAAAAATCTGGCCGGCAGCTTCCAGCCAAACATGCGATGATTTTAGAGCGGAAAAATCCGGGTTCCATAAGAACCCGAACCCATTTGAAACATTCCAGTCAGGTTGAGCCGGATTAGGAGCGCCTAAGGTTACGACCCTGGCTAGGAGAATGCATCCAAAGACAAATAAAACAGGCATGGCCCATTTACAAAACCGCTCTATCCCGCCTTTAATACCATGGAATATTATCCAGCTGTTTAAGATAAAAGTAATTAAAAAAAAGATATACGCGATGCTTAAGCCTTGAAAATATTGATTATTTTCTAATCCCTGAAATCCGCGCAAAAAATTTTGCATAGAAGCCTGGTCAGCTAATTTCCCGTATTTGCCGAATAAAGCAAAAAAACTGTAAGCTAATGTCCAGGATTCAATATAAACATAATAAATAAAAATGACTAAAGGCCCAAAAATTCCTATGATGCCGAAATATTTGATAAAACGGTTTTTTCTCCATACGCTATGAAATATACCTGGAGCGGTTCCATGCCCGAATCCGCCGCCAAAGCGTCCGAGAGTCCATTCTATCCACATCAGAGGCAAGCCTAATAGAAGCAAAGAGATAAAATAAGGAATCATAAACGCGCCGCCTCCGTTACAGACAGCCTTAGCCGGAAATCTCAAGAAATTTCCTAATCCTACGGCAGAACCTGCTACTGCCATAATAATACCCAGGCGCGATCCCCAAGTATTTCTTTTTTTTGAATTTTGCATAGGGTTATTTTTAACTTGGCTTATTATTAGAAAAATATCTAGGTTTCTTTAGAAATTATTATACAGACATCTTCATTTTTTAGCAACAATTTCATTATTTTATGGTAATATAAGCTTGCTATGATAGTGTAAGGTTTTTTATCCGCTTGAGCTGGTTTTAAAATAAAAGTTGTATAATACTTTGTTTATGTTTTATAATAGTTAATGATAAAATAAAGCAAAAGGATTTTTGCTTTATTCCCAAAATTCGGGGGTATAAATATAAAGGATTTTAGAACACACTTTTTGATAAAAGTGTTTGACATGGAGGTTTATTATGCTCGAGATTTTAGTTGTTGATGATGAGCAGGAAATTGCAAAAGCTTTACAGGATTTCTTCACGGAAAAAGGCTATAATGTGCGCATTGCTACAAACGGAAAAATAGCAATGGAAATAGTTAAGGAACATAGGCCTCACCTGGTTTTTCTCGATATTCGAATGCCCATGATGGATGGTTTAAGTGTATTGCGCAATATCCGCGAATTTGATAAATCAATAAAAGTTATTATGGTTACTGCCTTCGGAACAAAGGAAATTATGCTGGAGGCTAAACGCCTGGGCGCGGTTGATTTTATTAGAAAACCATTTACTCCAGCTTATTTAAAGCATGATGTTATTGATAAAGTGAATGTTCAGCTTTTTGGTGACCTGCGCGAAGAAATAGAAGAAAAGAACAAACTTATTGATAAGCTCGAACATTTAAACGAAAAAATAACCCGTAATTTTTATCAAACCGTGATGTCGCTTGCCGCGGCGCTTGAATCCAGGGACCGCTATACACATGGCCATTCCGAACGGGTTGATATGTACAGCAGGATTATTGCTAAAGAGATGGCAAGTTTTGGATTGGAAATAGATAAGAAATTTCTGGATAATTTACATATTGAGTCAAGGCTGCATGATATCGGTAAGATTGCGGTATCGGATATAGTCTTGAATAAGCCTGGAAAATTGACGGAATCGGAATTTATCGAAATAAGGAAACACCCAGGGGAGAGTGCAAAAATTCTTTCGCCTTTGGATAATATTCAGGAAAATATAGATGTGATCTATGCTCATCATGAACGTGTCGACGGCAAGGGGTACCCGGCTAGAAAAACAGAGAGCAGGATTCCTCTGCGGGCTAAAATTATTGCTGTTGCCGACGCATTTGACGCGATGACATCAGACCGGCCATACCGCAAGGCGATCCCGGTTGAAACAGCTTTTAGAGAACTTGAAAAAAATAAAAATCTTCAATTTGACGGTAATGTAGTGGATTGTTTTATAAGCGCATATAATAAAAAAAGAAAAGATTCAATGTCACGGAAAGTCCAAGTAGGCTCTGGCGCGCTTGAAAAGATTTAAAAGAGCAAAAAATAAATTATCCCGAAGAAAAGCAGATTTTTCGGGGGACATAAATAGTGCCGGAAGAAGCAGGAATATTCAGGATAAATTAGTTGAAAAGAAAAAATATTTTGAGTTTTTTTATTGACTGTTAGCCGAAAAGGGAGGAGTAATGCCAAAACTTCTGGTTGTTGATGATGAAATAGAGATAACCGCGCTTCTAAAAAATTTCTTTTCTCGAAAAAATTACGATGTGTTTATAGCCAATAACGGAGAACAGGCGTTAGGGATTATAAAAGAGCAGCGGCCTCACCTGGTTTTTCTCGATATCCGCATGCCTATAATGGACGGGCTGACAGTACTGCGCCATATACGGCTGATTGATACTAGCATAAAAGTGATTATGGTAACAGCTTTGGAAGATGATGAAACGGTTAGCCAGGCTAAAGCTTTGGGAGCAGTGGATTTCATAAGCAAGCCGTTTAAGCTTGATTACCTTGAACGCAATGTCATTGAAAAAGTAAATGCCCAGCTTTTTGAGGATGTAAGACGGGAGCTTGATGAGAAAAATATTCTTATTGAACAGTTAGCTCATGAGGTAGAACGCAGTAATGAATTAAATAAAAAATTAAAACGTAATTTTTATCAGACGATACTTTCTCTGGCAACGGCTCTGGAAGCAAGAGATAGGTATACTCACGGGCATTCCGAACGCGTGGACTTATATAGTAAGATAATTGCCGAAGAATTAAGGGATTCTTTTAGCTGGGAAGATATTGATGATGAGTTTATTGAATCATTGCATGTGGAATCGCGCTTGCATGATATCGGTAAGATTGCTATTCCTGATACAGTGTTGAACAAGCCGGGAAGCCTAACGGATGCGGAATTTGAAATAATTAAAAACCATCCGGTAAAGAGCGCGCATATCCTGGCTCCGCACGAAGATCTGCTTGCAAGTGTTGAAGTGATCAGGCATCATCATGAGCGTTATGACGGAAAAGGTTATCCAAGCGGGTTAAAAGCAGATGAAATTCCGGCAAGGGCAAGAATAATCGCTGTTTCTGATTCTTTTGACGCGATGACTTCAGACCGGCCGTACCGGAAAGCAATGCCGATTGACCAGGCTATGCGAGAACTGGAAAAAAATAAGAATACACAATTTGATGCTATAGTTGTGGATGCGTTTGTTTCTTCTTATAAGAAAGGAAAGATACCAAACTAAAGTTAAAAGTTAAAAGTTAAAAGTTAAAAGCTAAAAGCTAAAAGCTAAAAGTTAAAAGAAATAAAGGCTGAAAACTCAAAAAATTTTATAAATTTTAAAGCAGAGTATTAGAAGAGGTGAAAGAATGGATAAGATAAAAATCGGGATAATTGGCGGAAGCGGGATTTACGATATCGAAGGAGTTACGGAAGTCAAGGCAGTTGAAGTTACTACGCCTTTTGGCCCCCCTTCTGATAAGATTATCATGGGTGCGCTTGAAGGAATAAAATTTGCGTTTTTACCGCGGCATGGACGCGGCCATAAAATATCTCCCACTGAACTTAACTTTCGCGCGAATATTTATGCGCTTAAAAAGCTTGGCGTAGAAAAAATAATTTCTATTTCTGCGGTTGGCAGTCTTAAAGAAGAACTTAAGCCCCGTGATTTTATTATTCCGGATCAGCTTTTTGACCGCACTAAAAACAGAGTATCAACATTTTTTGCAGAGGGCATAGTTGCTCATATCGGATTTGCCGATCCTTTTTGCGGATCTTTGCGCAAGATAGCGTATGATTCAGCTAAGGAATGCGGGATTAGAGTACATAAAGGCGGAACGTATGTTTGCATGGAAGGGCCTCAGTTTTCAACGCGCGCAGAATCTAATGTCTACCGGCAGCTTGGTTTTTCCATAATCGGTATGACTGCTCTTCCGGAAGCGAAGCTGGCCAGAGAAGCGGAGATGTGTTATGTTACAGTAGCCCTGGTTACTGATTATGATGTTTGGAAAGAGGATGAGGAAGTAACCTTGGAAAAAGTGCTGGCTAATCTTAAAGCAAACACGGAAAATGCGAAAGGATTTTTGAAAAAACTATTGCCTAAAATAGCTAAGCTCAAATCTGCTGATTGCGTATGCCAGAACGCTTTATCAACCGCGATTGTTACTGCTAAAGACGATATCCCGGAGCAAACCTTAAAAAAACTTGATTTGCTGATAAAAAAATATGTTAAATGAATCGGATAAACGCCAGTATCATCGGACTCCTACAACATATATCGTTAGATATCGGCTGCGTTGCGGCTTATCAAACTATGATGTTGTCCGCACTCAAAATGTGAGCCAGGGCGGCGCGCTGCTTATGACCAGCAGGCAGTTTAAGCAGGGCGATGAGCTGGAAATGCATATTCAGTTTCCGTTTGCGGGTGAAAAAGTTGAGGTTTCTGGAAGGGTTATAGCCAGCAATGAAAAAATAAAAAATTCTATTTATGAAACACGGGTTGAGTTTATTGAGCTTAGCGATGCCGTGAAAAAAACTTTAGGGGAGGTAATTGAACGAAGAAAAAAGTTAGGCCACTAGAATACTGTTTGCGCCTGCAGAAAAAACAAATTGAGTGCACATTTATTCACTTGTCAATAGCATAGACATATGGTAAAATTTATTCAAATTTAAATACCGTTCGAAAGAAAGAACCTTCCTTAAAAATAAAATAACAGGTGATTAATATAAAGTGCTGACTGAAGTTATTTCCGAAAATTAAGAGAAAAACAGGATTGTTATGCAGAAAAGTACCAGAGCTTTGGAGCGTATCGAGGCAAGTATGGCTGAAGTGGAAAAAGGAAGCCTGCGTTATATGATCCTTGAATGCGCTAAGAATTTTAAATCTTCCTGGATTAACCTCGGGCAGTATTTGATGTCGGTGAAAAGGGATAAAACTTTTAAAGAATGGGGATATCTTACATTTGAGGCTTATTGTGCCAAGGAAATCGGCATACGAAAACAAACCGGGATGAAATTGCTTCGTTCCTATAGTTTTTTGGAGCAGGAGGAACCGGAATATATCAAGAAAGAGTATTTGGATTCTGCCCAAATAAATAATATCCCCACTTATGAGGCGGTTAATACATTGCGCCAGGTTAAATCGAATAAAGACTTAGGGATAGCGGATTATGAACGGATGAAACAGCAGATTTTTGAAGAGGGGCGGGAGGATAAGGAAGTTAAGGATTCTTACCAGTTGATGCTAAAAGCGGTCAAAGAAGCTGATCCTGAGCAAGCAAGGGCCGAGCGGCGGGTAAAGCATGTTAGGCGTATGCTCGGCGCTTTGAAATCAATAAAAAGAGAAATGGAAATTGATAAATTTTTGTCGGCTTCTACGATAAAAGAGCTGGAAAAAGTAATTTCTAAAGTAGAAAGCGAATTAGCATAAGTAATAGATCTTAACGGAGGAACAATGGTTAAAGAATTGATATTCGGTTTGGCAGGCGGATTAGGCTTATTTATTTACGGTATTTATCTAATGGGAGAAGGATTGCAGAATACCGCCGGAGATAAAATGCGGCGCTGCCTAAACGCCCTGACCAAGAACCCATTTTTTGGCATGATTACAGGAGCTTTTATAACAAGCATTGTCCAGAGTTCCTCGGCGATAACGGTTATGGTGGTGGGTTTTGTAAATGCCGGGCTTATGACTCTGGCCCAGGCAATCGGTGTTATTTTTGGGGTAAATATAGGCACGACAATAACCGCTCAGATAATAGCTTTTAAATTAACAGAATATGCTTTACCGGCGGTCGCTATTGGCGCAGCTTTATATCTATTTGTAAACAAAAGGGCATGGAAGTATTTTGGGTTATTTGTTCTCGGATTCGGAGTGCTGTTTTTGGGTTTGAATATCATGACTGCGGCGATTAAGCCGATATCCGGAGATCCCGCGGTTCAGAATGCTTTTGTGAATTTTAGCCACAATCCATTATTAGGAGTCTTGACAGGGTTAATTGTTACCGCAATACTTCAGAGTTCAAGTGTGACCACAGGTATGGTTATAGCGCTGGCTTCTACAGGGCTTTTTGATTTAAGAGCCGCAATCCCGATGATTTTTGGCTGTAATATAGGAACCTGTATTACTGCTATAATAGCATCGGTAGGGACGACTATTTCAGCGCGGCGTACAGCCCTTGTGCATGTCCTGTTTAATGTTACCGGGACACTGATCTTCTTGCCGGCTTTGCCGTTTTTTTATAATTTCGTAGTTGTTACTTCAAATGATATTTCCCGTCAGATTGCAAACGCGCATACTTTATTTAATGTCCTAAATACCATAATCTTTATTCCCTTTACCGGAGTATTTGCTAAAGTAGTAACAAAGATACTGCCCGGTAAAGACACGCTTATTGATACCCGTCCCCAGTACCTGGAAAAACATTTACTGCATACTCCTGCTATCGCGCTTGAAGCTTCAATGAAAGAGGTTATCCGGATGAACAATCTTGCCTGCGATATGATAAATGACGCTATGAAGGGGTTCAGGGATAACGATATAAAATCGCTGGAGCTGATCCCTAAGAAAGAGGTTGCAGTGGATAATCTCCAGGAAGCAATTACAAATTATCTTATGGAGCTGATGCAAAAAGAGCTTTCTCCGGAAGTTGCCAATAAGATTCCCTCCTTATTGCATAGTGTAAATGATATTGAAAGAATAGGGGATCATTCCGAGAATTTGATGGAGTTATCCGAAAGAAGGATTTCCTTATCGCTGCCTTTTACAAAAGAAGCTTTGCAAGAAATTGAAGAGATGTATTCCTTGATTATGAAAATGGGCAATGGGGTCGCAAAAGCTCTGGATTCAAATAATGCTGATGAGGCAAAGCTTGTGCTTGATATGGAAAAACAGGTAAACAAGTTTACCCAGCAATTAAAGGATAATCATATTGAACGGTTATCTAAAGGCAAATGCAAGGTGTTATCCGGGATAATATTTCTTGATATGATAAGTAACTTTGAAAAAATCGGCGATCATTTGACAAATGTAGCCCAGGCGATAATCGGCAAACTGCGCTGGGCTTCAAGTATGCAGACAGATATGCTGCATTAATGAAACAGGCATATTTTTAAAGAAAATAAACAATAATATTTTTCGTTGATTTAACAAATCGGAATAAAATGGGCAAAAAGAACAGTAAAAAAAAGATTAGCATGACTGCTTTGT
>JACQZH010000030.1 GCA_016213925.1 Candidatus Omnitrophota bacterium
TTGTAAAAGATCGTAAGCGGATAATCTTTTTATAAAGTAAAGAAGCTGCGGTTAATTTTTGACCCTGTAAAAGATAATGGAGCAAAATGAAAGTTTTAGTAGTAGGTTCCGGCGCCAGAGAGCATGCGTTGGTTTGGAAAATCTCCCAGTCTAGGCTTGTAAAAAAAATTTATTGCGCGCCTGGAAACGCAGGAATCGGCCAAATAGCTGAATTGGTCGATATCAAGCCGGAAGATATCAATGGTTTGCTAGAGTTTGCCCTAAGTGAAAGAATCGGACTGACTGTGGTTGGACCGGAAGCGCCGTTATCAGCGGGTATTGTCGATGTTTTCAAAGAACGGGGGTTAAGAATATTCGGCCCAGGTAAGAATGCCAGCGCCTTGGAATCCAGTAAGATTTTTGCCAAAAAGATAATGAAAAAATACCGGATTCCTACTGCGGAATTTGAGGTTTTTTTCGATTATGAACAAGCGCTTGCTTTTGTAAAGGATGCGCGGCGCCCGCTGGTGATTAAAGCCGACGGATTATGTGCTGGAAAAGGTGTTTTTGTCTGTGATGAGCTTGAGGATCAGGAACAGGCGTTATCATCGATATTTAAAGAATCTCTATTTGGAGAGGCAGGTAGAAATATATTGATTGAAGAAAAACTTGACGGAGAAGAAGCGTCGATTATAGTAATTAGTGACGGGAAAAATATCGTATCTATGGCTTCCAGTCAGGATCATAAAAGAGTTTTTGATAATGATGAAGGGCCTAATACAGGCGGTATGGGCGCATATTCTCCTGCACCGGCGGTAAACAGAAAAATTTTTAAACAGATTGAAGAAAAAATAATTATTCCGGTAATTAGGGCAATGGAGAAAGAAAGAGCGCTTTATTGCGGAGTTCTATATGCGGGAATAATGCTGACTCAAGAGGGGCCTAAGGTATTGGAATTCAATGTTCGTTTTGGTGACCCAGAAACACAAGCTATCCTGCCAAGGTTAAAAAGTGACCTTGTCGAGGTAATGCTTGCGGCCTTAGAGCAAAAACTAAAAAATTATTCCTTGGAATGGGATAATCGTGCTTGTGTTTGCGTAGTGCTTGCGTCAGGAGGTTATCCCGGAGGATATGAAAAGGGAAAAAAAATAACCGGACTGGAAAAAATTAAGTCTTTAAAAGATGTTTTTGTTTTTCATTCAGGGACCAAGTTTAAAGGCGGTGAAGTTGTTACTGACGGGGGCCGTGTATTAGGCGTAACGGCACTGGGCAAAGATATTAAAGCAGCGCTTTCACGGGTATATAACACTGTGGGGATGATTAATTTTGAAAAAATGCACTACAGAAAAGATATTGGCAGGCGTGCTTTGGTTAGACGAAATGATTTTAGAAAGCTAAAAAGGAGCAAGTAATCATGGGAAAAAGAGAAGTAGAGGTTAGTATACTTATGGGAAGCAAATCAGATTTGGAAATTGTTCAGGAGGCGATAAAGATACTGGAAAGTTTCGAAATTTCTTATGAGGTAAAAGTGCTTTCTGCTCACCGGACTCCAAAAGATTTGGTTAATTATGTTGAACAGGTTGTAAATAATGGAGTGAAAGTTATTATTGCTGCGGCTGGGATGTCAGCGGCGCTTGCCGGTACTATTGCCGCGCATACGGTGTTGCCGGTTATTGGAATTCCGATAGAAACAAAAAACTTAAAAGGGTTGGATAGTTTACTTTCTACAGTACAAATGCCAAAAGGGATCCCTGTGGCGTGTATGTCTATTGGAATGTCCGGAGCGGCTAATGCCGGTTTATTTGCTTGTCAAATTTTGGCATTACAGAAAAAGGATTTAGGTAAAAAACTTAAAAAATTCAAGGAGGATATGGCTAAAGAAATTCGAAAAATAAGGATTGGCTGATATGAGGAAAAAGACTAAGGTCTTTAAGATTGATCCGGATAATCCGCAGCTAGAAAAGATAGCAGAAGCTGCGGAAATTTTAAAAGCCGGAGGGATAGCGGCTTTTCCTACGGAAACAGTATATGGTTTGGCTGTTGTGGCTTCGAATGATAATGCGGTAAATAAGCTTAAAAAAATAAAAGGCCGAGATCACGGAAAAAAGTTTTCTATTTGTATCCATAGTTTTGAGCAGGCAGAAGGGCTAACGGGGAATATTCCGCCGTTCGCTTATAGGCTTATGAAAAAATTTTGGCCCGGCCCGATTACTTTGGTGCTTGAATCGAAAGATTCAGATAGTGTTGGTTTGAGGATGCCTGACCATGGCGTGACTCAAATACTGCTTAAATATGTCGGAGATCCTGTATTCGCTCCCTCTGCAAACCTTAGCGGTTGCCAACCGGCAGTTTCCGCGGAGGATGTTTTAAAAAACTTTGATGGGAAAATAGATGTTATTTTAGACGCGGGAAAAGCAAAATGGGAAATATCCTCAACGGTTTGCCGGGTTTTTGAAAATAGCTTTGAAATTTTGCGGCCTGGGGTAATTACGGATAAAATGATCAACGTAGTTTTAAGAGATAAGAATGTTCTTTTTGTTTGTACCGGAAATAGCTGCCGCAGTGCCATGGCAGAAGGGTTAATGAAGAAAATATCCGGATTTAACCCGCATCTTAGCGTTCATTCTGCCGGTATTGCCGCTTTTGAGAATATGCCGGCAACTAAGGAAGCGGTTGCGGTTATGAAACAATCAGGTATAGATATATCTGAACATAGAACTAAGCGGTTAACTGATGTGATATTAAAAGAAGCGGATTATATTTTAGTTATGGATTATGGACATAGGCGCTATATTTTAAATCATATGCCGCAAGTAGCTAAAAGAGTATTTTTGTTAAAAGAGTTTTCCGGTGCTAAGGAAGAAGAAGGGTTGGTAATTCCTGATCCGATTGGGATGCAAGCGGAGTATTATTTGGAAATTTCAAATATCCTTAAACAGTCCATAGAGAAAATCGTGGAGAAAATACAATGAAGATAGTTATAGGCAGTGACCATAGAGGAGTTAGGCTTAAAACAAACTTAGTTGACTATTTAGAAAGCAAAGGGCATAATGTGCTGGATATCGGGACTGATACGGAAGATTCATGCGATTATCCTAAATTTGCTTTGAAAGCAGCAAGGGCAGTTTCGCGTAAGGAAGTTGAACGCGGGATTCTTATTTGTAACAGCGGATTGGGGATGACAATGGCTGCGGGTTCGGTTAAGGGAGTACGTGCCGCTAATTGTTTAAACCTTGCTATGGCCCGTTTCTCCCGGGAACACAATGATGCCAATGTGCTCGTTGTGCCTGCGGTATTTGTTAAGGAAGCTTTAGCTAAGCGTATTGTGAATGTCTGGCTAAAAACGGAATTTGCCGGCGGCAGGCATTTAAGAAGGATAAAGATGTTTGCGAAGTAGCAAGCAGTAAGTAGCGAGTTTATGAAAGTTCTCTTTACTTTCTACTCGTTGCTTTCTACTGCATAAGCTAGGGAGGAAAGATGAATTATTTAAAAGATGCAGACTTCGAGATTTATAATGCGATACAAAAAGAATTAAAGAGACAAAGAGAACATATAGAGCTTATAGCCAGCGAAAATTTTACGTCATTTGCCGTGATGCAGGCACAGAGTTCTGTGTTGACTAATAAATATGCGGAAGGCTACCCCGGATCCCGTTGGTACGGCGGGTGTGAACATGTGGATGAGGCAGAAGATATAGCCCGTGAACGCGCAAAAAAATTATTTGGGGCTGAACATGTTAATGTTCAACCGCATAGCGGTGCGCAGGCAAATATGGCGGTATTTATGTGCTGTTTAAAAGCAGGCGATACGGTGCTAGCTTTGGACCTTGCTTGCGGAGGGCATCTTTCTCACGGCCATCCGCGCAATTTTTCCGGTTTGTTCTATGATATAAAATCATACGGCGTAAACAGGAAAACTGAAATGCTTGATTATGATGAGATTGCGTCTATGGCAAAAAAATATAAGCCGAAATTAATTCTTGCCGGAGCATCAGCATATCCGAGGACAATAGATTTTAAACAGTTTCGGAAAATTTGCGATTCTGTGGGAGCGGTTTTGTTGGTGGATATGGCGCATATCGCAGGGCTTGTTGCTGCCGGTATTCATCCTTCTCCGGTTCCGTATGCGGAATATGTCACGACTACAACACATAAAACCCTTCGCGGCCCGCGGGGAGGGATGATTTTATGTAAGAACGAGTTTGCTAAAAAGATAGATTTGCATGTTTTCCCCGGTGTTCAGGGCGGCCCGCTTATGCATACAATCGCGGCTAAAGCGGTTGCTTTAAAGGAAGCTTTATCGCCTCAATTTAAAAAATATCAGGAACAGGTAGTGCAAAACGCGAAAGCATTGGCGTCAGCGCTTAAGGAGAAAAATTTCCGTATTGTTTCCGGAGGCACAGATACTCATTTAATGCTGGTCGACTTGAGGAGCAGGGAGATATCAGGTAAAGAAGCGCAGACAATATTAGAGAAAGTAAATATAACAATCAATAAAAATTTAATTCCTTATGATCCTAAATCGCCTTTTATTACCAGCGGTATCCGTTTGGGGACTCCGGCTGTGACTACGCGGGGAATGAAGGTGGGGCAAATGAATCAAATCGCGAGGATTATAGACGAGATTTTGGTTAATGATCTTGAATTGGTAAAGCGGAAAGAGAAAATCATAAAAAAGGAAGTCCTGAATTTGACAAAAAAATTTCCGTTATATTAAGAAAAGCGACTTTCTTGATTAATGGTAACCGATAGTAACTACTTGTAACCAATTGTAACCGTTTGTAACAGGATTAAAATACCATGGACAAAAAAACGCGGCTAAATAAAATCAGGCGCCCTAGTTGGGATAAATATTTTCTCGATATTGCGCAGTTAGTAGCAAAGCGTTCAACATGCCTGCGCAGGCAGGTAGGAGCGGTTATTGTAAAGGATAAGCGTATCTTAACTACAGGATATAATGGCGCTCCTTCAGGATTGCTTCATTGTGAAAAGACCGGATGCCTAAGGGAAAAAATGAAAATTCCTTCGGGAGAGCGCCATGAATTGTGCCGTGCTTTACATGCTGAAATGAATGCGTTACTGCAAGCGGCGCATTATGGCATAAGCGTAAAAAACAGTATTATGTATTGTACGAATCAGCCCTGTTTTATCTGCGCGAAGATGATTGTTAATTCAGGCATAAAAAAGATTGTGGTTCTTTCCCAATATCCTGATAAGTTTGCAAAAGAAGCTCTCAAAGAGGCGAATGTCAGGATAATCATAGGCAAGAAAGTTGCTTAAACTTATAGTTTCAGAAAAAACTTAGAAAAAACAGCAGAAAATTACAAAAATTATTAATTTTAGAGGAAAAATAAATATTGACAAAGCACAATATATTGTATATTATGAAACGAAAGATACAAGATAGTGTATATTTTGGTATCGGAATAATAACGGAGACGATAAATTATGAAATGCCCTTTTTGCGCGAATATAGAGGATAAAGTGGTTGACTCCCGGATTTCAACAGAGGGAGATTCTATACGCAGAAGGCGTGAATGCTTAAAATGCCAGCGCAGGTTTACAACTTATGAATATGTTGAAAAGACTACGCTGATGGTTATCAAAAAAGATGGGCGCCGTGAGCCGTTTGACCGGAATAAGGTTTTATCAGGGGTATTACGTGCTTGTGAAAAACGTCCGATAAGCATGCAGGCAATTGAAGGAATGGTTGATTCAATAGAGCGCCAGTTACAGAAGAATAATGAAAAGGAGGTGGTAACTTCCGATATTGGGGAACTTGTTATGAAGTCCTTGCACGGAACTGATGAAGTAGCTTATGTGAGATTTGCGTCTGTTTACCGGCAATTTAAAGATATAAATCAATTTTTAGGCGAATTGAAGGATTTATTGGATAAGAGGAGGGAATAAAAATGCTGTTAGAGGATAAAATTGTTTCCAGGGAAGGGAAAACTCTTCAAAGTGTAGTAAAACGTGATGGCCGTATAGTAGCGTTTGACAGCCAAAAAATTAGCGAGGCTATTTTTAAAGCAGCGCAGGCTGTAGGAGGAGAAGATCGTTTGCTTGCTGATGAGTTGGCCAATGCGGTTGTATTATATCTGGAAAAGAACTTTCAGGATGCGGTACCGGATATTGAGCAGATTCAGGATATTGTCGAGAAAGTATTGATTGAAACCGGGCACGCGAAGACAGCTAAGGCATATATTCTTTACCGCGAAAAACGCAGGAAAATAAGAGAAAGCCTTAAAGTGCGGAAAAAAGTAAAGGGGCGTACAAATTCAACTGACCTGGCTCTTCTGGTAACTCCGATGGCCAAGGATGAGGTTTTAAACTGGGATAAAGGCAGGATCGCGCTTGCGCTGCAGAAAGAAGCTAATATTGAAGAAGACTTGGCTTTAGATATTGCTTCCGGTGTGGAAAAAAGAGTTTTTGATTCCGGGCTTACGCGTATCTCTACGTCGCTTGTCCGTGAGTTAGTAGATAATGAGTTATTTGAACGCGGTCTGGATAAGACTATCTCTAAGCAGAGTATTATTGGTATGCCGACTTATGACCTTGAACAGTTACTTTTTTCAAAAAGCTGCGAAAATTCAAATATTGCTTCAAATAATCCGGAAGCGGTTAACCTTTCTATAGCGGAAACAATTTTAAAACAGTATGTTTTGCAAAAGGTATTTTCCGAAGATGTATCCAGTGCGCATTTACAGGGCATGGTTCATATCCATGATTTAGGTTACCCGAGAGCTTACTGCGGTTCGCATTCTATTGAATATTTAAAAAAATACGGGCTTGAACTGGGTAATCTATTTACATCAAGCGGCCCGGCAAAATATGCCCGTACTCTTACCGGGCATTTGAACACATTCCTGGCTTCTTTACAGGCTTATTATGCCGGAGCTTTAGGAATCGGATATGTAAATATAATGTATGCGCCTTTTATTGAGGGTATGAGCGATAAAGAAATGAAACAGGAAGCGCAGTACCTTATATTTTCCGCTTCGCAAAATGCTTTTTCCCGCGGTAGCCAGAGCTTGTTTATTGATTTTAACGTGCATACCGGAGTGCCTAAATACTTGCGTAATATTCCTGCGATTGGCCTTGGCGGAAAATATACAGGAAAAACATACGGCGATTATGAGGAAACAGTTATTAGATTTGCCAGGGCTATGCTTGATGTGTGGCGTGATGGCGACCGAGATGGCCGTGTTTTTGCTTTTCCGAAGTGCGATTTGCATATTAATGAGGATACATTTGAAGATCCCCTTCAGTTGGAGCTGCTTAAGCATGCTTGTCTTATAGCTTCCGAAAACGGAACGCCTTATTTTGTGTTTGACCGCGGCGATGAAGCAGTGTTATCTCAATGTTGCCGTTTGCGCCAGAAAATAGAGGATATGCATATGATTGAGCATCCGGAAAGTATGAGGTTCTGCGGTTTTCAAAATGTTACGATTAATCTGCCGCAGGCAGCTTATCGTGCCGGCAAGGATAATTTGGATAACCTGCTTAAGGAAATTGAAGCAGCGATGGATATAGCAGTAAAGGCCCACTTGCAGAAGAAGGAGTTCATTGCCCGGCTTATGAGTGAACCGGGAATGCCCATGTGGGAAGTAGGTAAACCGGCCAAGGATGGCCGGCCATACATCGATCTTGCAAAAGCAACATATATTATCGGTTTAATCGGGCTTAATGAGTGTGTTCAATACTTAAGCGGTAAAGAGCTGCATGAGTCTGAAGACATATTTAAAATTGGTTTAAAGATTATTTCCTTTATGCGTTATAAAACTAAGGAATATGAGAAGCAGCACGGCCTTAAGTTTTCGCTTGAAGAATCTCCGGCAGAATCAGCATGCCGCAGGCTTCCAAAGGTAGATTTGCGCCAGTTTCCACAAGCTGCCAGCGTAATAAAGGGGGACATTGATAACGACCAATATTATTACACTAACAGTATCCATTTCCGTGCTGATGCGCCGATAGACTTAATTACCAGGATTCAGAAGCAGAGCAAATTTCATACAATGATAGAATCTGGAGCGATAATTCATGCTTTTGTCGGAGAGCAGAAGCCGTCTGAAGAATCAATTTTGAATCTGGTTAAAAAGGCGCTTTTACAAAGCCAAACCGCTCAGTTGACAATATCTCCTGAATTTACAATGTGTAATAGCTGCGCAAAGACTAACCGCGGATTAGAGAACAAATGCGCGAGTTGCGGTTCGCTGGATATTTATAATATTACCAGGATTGTCGGATATTTCAGCCGTGTAAATAACTGGAATCCGTCAAAACTGGCAGAACTTGATGATAGGCATCTAGGAGACTATAAGGTTAAGGAAGGTTAGATACTAGGATCTCTGGTTAAAGTATTAAAGGAGGATTTTCAGGAATGAAGATTAAGGTGTTTGGTAAAAAGGGCTGCGCGAAATGTGAAACCACAAAGAACAAGCTGACCCATTTTATTACTAAATGGGATGTTGATAATAAAGTAGAACTTGTTTTTCATGATATGGATACAATAGATGGAATGGCTGAAGGAGCGTATAACGATGTTTTGCATATCCCTACGACTATTGTAGAAAAGGAAAATCAGGTTGTTGCCCGATGGGATGGAGAGGTCCCTATTTCCGATAAGGTAAAGGAGCATATTTTATAGAGTAGGTTAATATTGAAAAAGATAGTTTTCAGGAAGACAAGGAGGTAATAGTTATACTTCTTGTCTTCTTGTTTTTAGCTTTTGATTTTTTTCGCCAAAATTCATGGCGGATTCGCCGGTCTGTGCGGCGAAAATTTTTGATTTAGTATATGGCATATATAATAAAGGGTTTTAATCCGCATACTTTTATTGATTGGGCGGGAAAGCTGGCAAGTGTGGTCTATTTGCCCGGGTGCAATTTTCGCTGCCCATTTTGTCATTCTAAGGCGCTTGTACAGGAAATTGATACTCTTTCAGATATCTCCTTTGATTACATAGAGAAGTTTTTGAAAGAAAAAAGCGGCTGGCTTGATTCAGTGGTTATCGGCGGAGGAGAACCTACGCTGCATGCTGACCTGCCTGAGCTTTTGAAGAAAATATTTAATTTCCGAAGGATTGGTAGATTATGTGGCAATGGATATAAAAGCGCCTTTAGATAAAGAAAAATATTCCTGTTTGGCTGGGGCAGAGGTCAATCTGGCCGCGATAAAAAATAGTATTGAGATCATTATGAAAAGCGTTATTGATTATGAATTCCGCACGACAGTTGTTCCGGGTTTATTAGAAATAGATGACATTTTGAGGATTGCAAAAGACGTGTACGGAGCGAAAAGATATGTTTTGCAGCAGTTTGATCCGAAAGAAGCATTAGACTGTTCATTGCATGCTGTGAAGCCTTATGATACGCAAATTTTGATACAAGCTGCTTTATCCGCGAAAGAATTTGTGCGGGATTGTTTTGTGCGGGGAATATAAATGAAAGAGGCGCTTTATTATCGTATCCATAAGGCTGATGCTGTGCAGTGTGTTCTTTGCCCGCACAATTGCCTGATAGCTGAAGGGAATACCGGCTTTTGCCAGGCGCGGAAGAATGTTGCCGGAAAACTTTATTCCTTGATTTACGGGAAAACATCAGGCATTGCTTTAGACCCGATTGAAAAAAAACCGCTCTATCATTATCATCAGGGAGAGAGTATTCTTTCTTTAGGCACAGGCGGATGTAATTTAAAATGCCAATTCTGCCAAAATTGGCATATTTCCCAGAATCTGGATGTGTATTTAAAAGATATATCTTCTGAAGAAATTGTAAAAGAAGCGCTGCGCCTTAAAACATTCGGTATTGCTTATACCTATAATGAGCCGTTTATCTGGTACGAGTTTGTTTTGGAAACTGCTAAATTGGCTAAAAGCAAAGGACTGGAGAATGTCCTGGTAACTAACGGTTATATGAATATTGCTCCTTTAGAGGAAATGCTGCCCTTTATTGGGGCAATGAATATCGATTTAAAGGCAATGGATGATGGGTTCTATCGAAAGATTTGCAAGGGGGCGCTTGAGCCTGTTTTGGCGACAATAAAAAGGGCTAAAAAAGAATGCCATATTGAACTGACAAATCTGGTTATTCCTACGCTAAATGACAGCGATGAGCATTTTGAAAAAATAACTGATTGGGTTTTTGAAAATACCGGAGCTGATACTGTACTCCATTTTTCCAGGTATTTCCCCTGTTATCAGTTGAATCTGCCGGCTACTCCGGCGGAAACTCTAAAGCGCGCGCAGGTTATCGCGAAGAAAAAACTTAAGTATGTTTATTTAGGTAATATCTGACCTTTTAAAATTATTTTAAGGCGGCTGTTTATGTTTGAAATAAAACCGTATGTTGATTCAAAGTTTTGCCTGGAATGTAAAGGCTGTTGTTTGTTTATGAAAGAAAAATGGCTTCCGCATTTGCTTGAGGATGAAAAAAAGCTGCTTGAAAAAGATAGGATAAAATTAAAAGAAATAAATAATACTGACGGATGCGAATTTTTAAACCGGAAAAATCATTTATGCTGTATTTATGGACAGCGGCCGTTTGAGTGCAGGCTGTATCCTTTTTTGCTTGTACGCAATGAAAAAACTCTGGATCTTGTTGTCCATCTGGCATGCCCGTTTATAATGGATAGCCGGGAAAGTGAATATTTTAAAACCTATTCCAGCGAGCTTGTATCTTTCCTGAAAAAATCGCCGGCAGTGGATTTGCTGAAAAAAGAATATAAGGCATTCCGCGTTTATCCCGAAGCGGAACTTTTTAAAATAGAGAGTGATATCTTAGGGAAGGGCTGATTAATGAGGCAGGAGCTTTTTCTCAAAAACAAAATTTCTTTAAGCGACAGGAAGATATTTGAAGATTTTTTACGCAAATATCCGGCGAATTTAAGCCCGTACAATTTTTCCAATATTTTTATCTGGAACGGGTTTTTTGATATTTTTTGGTGTGTAATGGAAGAGAGCCTTTGTGTTTTTTATAAAAATAACGCTGGTTGTTTTATGTATCTAAGCCCGGTTGGCCCTGCCTTGACCAAGGCGCTGATCAAGGATTGTTTTGCGCTTATGGATGAACATAATAAAGATGTCAGGTTCGCGCGTATTGAAAATGTTGGAGAAAAACACGCGGAATTTTACCGGCAGGCGGGTTTCGCGGTTAAAAATAAGCCTTCGGATTATCTTTATTTAACTAATCGGCTGATTGATTTAAAAGGAAACGATTTTAAATCAAAACGGGCAGCGGTTAATTATTTTACTAAAAATTTTTCCTGCAAATATCTGCCTTATAGAATTAAATTAAAGGATGAGTGCAGGCAGCTTCTGCTGGATTGGGCTGCTAAGCGCAAAAAGGCCTATCCGGAGGATTATTTTTGCCATCTGATCGATGATAATGTTATGGCGCAGGAAAATGTATTTGAATGTTTTAACGAGCTTGGCCTTGTTGCCAGGGTTGTTAAAGTTAACGATAAAATAGCAGGATATACTTTCGGCTATGAGCTTAATCCGCAAACTTTTTGTATTTTATTTGAGGTTTGTGACCTTAAATATAAAGGGATCTCCCAATTTATTTTTCATGAATTTTGCCGGGAAATGGAAAGATATAAATATATTAATGCAACTGATGATTCGGGCATTGAAAATATAAGAAAGGCAAAATTGTCGTTTAAGCCATTAAAAGAAGAAGCGAATTATCTGGTTTTAAGGGGCGATAAAGGCATTTGTTTGTAACTTGCGTAATTCAGTGCGTAATTTAGCTGGTTTTTATCTTGTTTTTTGGTATAATGCATTATATATTATGGAGGTCTAATTTTGGATAATCTTTCAAAGGGCAAAAGTCCATTTTATCCTGGGCAACCCGTTCCTGTAGATTTCTTTATTGGCCGCATTAATGAAATTGAGCGGATTATAAGGATTATAAAACAAGTTGAATTGGGAAAACCGCAAGCGGTATTTCTTTCTGGTGAATATGGCATAGGAAAAAGTTCGCTAGCCAGTTTTCTTCGGTATTACGCAGAAAGAAATAACCATATTTTGGGTATTCATGTTTTTTTGGGTGGAGCTGAAACTCTGGAAGATGTTGCTGTTAAAACTGTTGAGGCAGTAATTAAACAGCAGATTTATGAAGAAACAAAATTAGAAAAAATCCGCAATTTTTTTGCAAAATATATGGGCCAACAGTCTCTTTTTGGATTAAATATCAATTTTGATGCTCTTAAGGCAGATGCTTTGAATTTATCTCAAGGGTATCTGCCTTTCTTAAGAGAATTACTCAATCGTTTCAAGGAGGATAATATTAAAGGTATAATGTTGATTCTGGATGAGATTAACGGTATTACCGAAAATAAACAATTTGCGCATTTCATTAAAGGCTTGGTTGATGAAAATGCAGTTAGTAAAACCCCTTTGCCTTTGTTGCTGATGCTTTGCGGAGTTGAAGAGAGAAGGAAACAAATGATAGATAAACATCAGCCGATAGAACGCATATTTGATATAGTCGAAATAAATCCGATGAATGAAACAGAAATGAAAGAATTTTTTACGAAAACATTTAATTCGGTAAACATGCAGGTAGTGGATGATGCGATGGTTTTTCTGTGTAAATACTCGGCTGGATTCCCGAAATTGATGCACATAGTTGGCGATAGCACTTTTTGGTTAAATAATGATGCGTTTGTGAATAAAAATGACGCTACTGCGGGAATAATCGAGGCCGCGGAAGAGATAGGTAGAAAGTTTGTAGATCAGCAAATTTACACGGCTTTGCATAGTAGCGATTATAGATCGATACTTGCAAAATTAGCGAAAGAAAAATTTGACTTATTATTTGAAAAAGGCGATATAGAAAAAGGCCTTTCCGAATCCGAAAGAAAGAAATTCCATAATTTTCTTCAACGGATGAAGAAGCTTGGCCTGTTAAAATCAGGAGAAAAATACGGAGAATATATTTTTACCAATCGGCTTGCACGTCTGTATATTCGATTTAAATCTCTTGAAGATAAATAATTTTTCATCAAGATATTACAAGAATTATTGCTGAATCCGAAATTAAACAAGTATCGTTAGAAATCATTTCTGGGGTGGGTTATGTGGTTGTTAATAGGCTGATATCGTCCCTGAAAGACATGGTTAGGAAAGGCACGACTCGGCAATAGAGTTATTGACACCAAGTTGACATTCATGATTTTTTATGATAAATTGAAACAACCTCGTAAATAAAGTTTAGTGCCGAGGTAGCTCAGTCGGTAGAGCGAAGGACTGAAAATCCTTGCGTGGGCGGTTCGATTCCGTCCCTCGGCACCAAAAATAAAGACCCCTTTTGGGGTCTTTATTTTTTTAGAAGATATTGTTCAATCTTTTCTGGGCTGTTGAGCAGCGGATTAAACTCCTGCCAGCATTTATCATCTTCCATGCATAGATAAACCGGGGTTTGAGGGTCGTATTTTCGGATGTTCTTTAACATAACCGAATAGATTTGTTTTCTTAAAAATTTCGGGTAACGCAGTTTTTTATCTTTTCCCAGAAAAAGTTCTCCATAAAAGATGTTTTTGCCTGGGAAGCGCAGTTCGGATGATGTTTTTAATTTTCTTGTCCCGCGCAGAGTGCCGATGCTTATCCACCTGAATCCTCCGGATAAATGATTGTAGATAAGTTCAATAACATCCTGATAATCTTTTTCCCAGTTTTCTGAATATATTACCGGGTCAAAGTGAAAGCTAAGCGTATATCCGTGCTCTATGACTTTTTTGGCGCTTGTCAGCCTTTTGAGCAGTGAGGCTGTGTTTATTTCTTCTTTATCGATTGTTTCTTGAGGATTCAATGACCAGGAAATAACGATATTTTTTGAGGCAGGAATCATTAACAGATTTTCGATATTAGAGCTTTTTGTTTTTAATTCGAAAAGCACATTTTTGTTCCGGAAGAAGTTTACAAGTTGTTCGGAATAATTAGTGATATGATCCAGGGCTAAGGAGTCAGAAAATTCTCCGGTGCCGATTCTTATCGGTGCTTTTAGATTTTTATAGTATGAATTAAATTTTTCAAAAAAATCATCAAGGTTTGCCGGCAGGGTAATACCCGGGAAATTCGCGTATTGCTGCAGGAAGCAATAAGAGCAGTCGTAAGGGCATCCAAAGCCAAGATTAAGGATCCAGTAATTACAGCCAAGGTGGCCTTTTGTGCATGGGCAGGGTTTTATATAGTCCCAGTTTTCGCTCACAATAAATACCAGCGGAGCTTTTAGCTCTGAAAGCTGGAATTTATTTTTTTGAGCGTATTCCCAGGAGTGATTTATGAATTCGGTTTCAACAGTTGGGAAAAGTCCCTGAAAACGTTTGGCAAGATAGCTGTTTTTCGCTTTTTCTTCTATGAAAATTTTTTCAGGGAAGAAATCTTTAAGGGGTGTGATGTTATTTTTAAGCTGCGGTTTTAGCCCGTTAAGAAACACATCTTTTGCGTCAATTTTTTCTTTTTGGCTTGTCAGAGGGAACCGTAATTTTATCAGCTGCTGTTTTAGAAAGAAAAATTTGTTTTTTCCTTCGGCCTTAATGATCGCGGGGTCGGTTTTTAAAGTGCTGATAATTTGAGGGTAAGAAGTATTGCCGCGTTTTTCTATTTCGTATAACAAGCGCTGAAGTTCTTTGAACTGGTTAGTATTCAACCGGAAATCAAAATCCTGCTCAAGCTTATTTTTTAATATGTTTTCTGTTTGCATAAGTTTTTAATCTGGATTGTTTTAAAGCTTAATTAATTTTTGTTTTGCAGCCTGCGGCTTGAAGCTTGCAGCCGAATTATCTTGTGTGCTTATCTATAATATTTTGGTAGTATGCTACTTCTTTTGATTTATCTCTTTTTTTTGCGCCTTTTATGTAAATGATGCATTTTCTTTCAAGTTCCTTGACGGCCAATAAGCGCTGTTCATCAGAGAGTCTATTGTTATCGATAATCTTTTTTATGGAATAAATTCTGAATTTATCCATAGCAGGGTGTTTTTTAGAAAGCTGGTCTTGATGCCCGCCTTTTTTTTCAGTCATAAATTCAGGGATCAGCTTTACCGGAAATTCCGCGCTTACCCTTAACCAAAAATCATAATCTTCGCAGGCAGGAAGGTTTTCGTCGAACATACCTATTTGTGTAAAAATTTCTCTGCTTATGGCTGCTGTGGATATGCTGATACAGCAAAGCTTCAAAGCGTTTTTAAAAACATAACCGTCTGGCTTTTTATGGATTGTTTTTTGCGTCAAGAGTTCTTTATTGCGATACCAGATTTCTTCAGTATGAAATATTTTGTATTCAGGATATCTTTTGATGTAGTCATAAGTTTTCTTAAGTTTATCCGGTTTAAACCAATCGTCAGAATCGAGAAAGCAGATAAAGCTTCCGGTTGCTGCTTTTACTCCGCTGTTGCGGCTGAAAGAAACTCCCTGATGAGGTTGTTTAATGTATTTAAGCCGGGGATCGTTTATTGTTCTAATGAAACTTTCGGTTTCATCTTCAGAGCCGTCATCAATTATTATAAGTTCAAAATCCTTAAACGACTGGTTTAATACAGAAGCAACTGCTTTTTTTAAAAAATCAGAGCGGTTATATGTAGGGATAATAATGCTGAAATAGGGCATACCTTTAAAAGTTTTCGCTACAAAACGTGGCGAATCCGCCGTGAGTTATGGCGGAAAAAGTTAAAAACAAAAAACAAAAAATCATGTTGATTATAATATGTTTGAATTGATTTGTAAACAAAACAGAAAAATATACTAAGCCAAAACAAAAATTATTTCCTTATTTTTAAAACAAGACTTTTAAAAACTTTTTAACTTAATTTTCCGACGAGAAAAAAATTTATAGCGCATCTTGCGAAAAATATAAACATATGATATACTTTTTGGTCTTTTTGGATTTGAACTAAAAATTTTTAAAAAGGTAATTTTTTTAATTTTATCATCCGGGGGGTTGGTGAGATTAGTATGATGAACTCATCAGCCTTTTAATTTTTTGTGATGTAATAGTAGGGCTAAAAGAAAAATTTTTTAGCAGGATAAGTTAAAAAGGACTGATTAAAAAAGGAAAGGGGTTTGGGATGTCAAATTTTATTTTGAGGCGTTTAAATAAGGTTGTTTCTTTAATTATTGCGCAAGTATTTTTAATAACTAGTCTCTCATGGGCAGCACCAGGAGGGACTTTTTCTTTAATAGGCGAGGACAATACGCTTTCTCCGACCATACAGGTCGGACAGTCGCCATTTCTCGTGGGATTTCAAAACGCGGCGCAGGCTGATGCGTCTTTTTCCCAGAATGTTTTAAGAGATGGATTTGTTGCGGTTGATCCGATTTTGGTTGAAGGGCTTGAGAGCGTAGAGGTTGCGGAAACGCTTTCTGAGGCGAATTCTCTTGAAGGGCCGATTGAAAGTAAAGTTGATTTAATGCACGCGCAGAATATGGCTGCCATAGAAGTGCTTAAATGGATTAATACTGTCGGTAGCAGGTTTGCAAAAGAGAAGGCAGACGGAGCCGGGGCCAGGTGGACGCGCCATTATTATAATCAGGGAATTCCTTGGATGAGGGGTACTGTTGTTATTGGCGAAGGCGAACGCGATAAAGCAGCGATGTTGTATATTGGGGAAGAAGTTGGTGGAGCATATAATACGACCCAGGAAGACAGTGATTCTATTGAGGTTGATATTGCCGGCGATGTGGTTGAACTTACCAACGGGATTGTGAAAACTGGTATTCTGGGAACGGTTTCTGTTGCTTCATATTCAGAAAAAGGCGGAACGCTTAACGCACCGGATATTTATATGACTAAGTGGGCAGTCGGGCCGGCGGCGAAAGGCTGCGGGATAAGCACAGAATTAAGCCTGGAAGAAAACCTAAGCCGAATCGCGGATAAATTAGGTAAAGAAGTAAGCGGCTTAAGGGGAACGATGCTTTTCAGAGAAAGGCATGTCGCGTGGCTGGTGAAATTTTTTGATGCAGGAATTCAAATGAACGCGCAGGAAGACAAAGAATTATCCGCACTAATTAACGCGTATAAAGAATTTCAATCACATAAGAAACAGTATCTTGGAAACGCAAAAGGTACTTCTTCGGAAGCAGACGCTTTATTAAAATTAAAAGAAGTAAAAGCAGAGCTAATTAAGGCGTATAAGGCTTTAGATAAAAAAGTTAAAGCAGCGGGAAAATATAGAATCGGGAATTTTTATCTTTTGGCGGATGGTGATCTTATGCCGGTATGGGCAATGGAAAGCGTTGAAAAAGGAGAGATAGATTTTTTAACCGGTGCCGGCGGCGCTCCTGAAGCGGTATTGGCAGCAAGCGCTGTTGAGACAATGGGCGGTGAAATGGTTGCGCGTCTTTGCGCTTATGAAATTTTAAAGGAAACGGCTAGTTCCGATAATCCGCTGGATTGGCCTGATGTTGATGAGGATTGGAATAAATTTAATGATAAAGAATTGGCAAGGCTTGCTGGTTTCGGTTATGATAGCCCGGAAACTTTAGGCGCGGCAAGAACTTCTAAAGAATTGATTAGCGGAAAAGATGTGGTTTTTATTGCCACTGCTATAAAAGACAGCCCTTGGTTAAAAAATTTAAAAGGCGTCAGCTTTGATGCTCAAACCGGATTAATAACTGTTTATACTCTTAGGGCGACAAAGTCGGGAGATAAAAAGATATGGAAGTTTAGTTATAAAACTCCGGCTACTGAATTAAAGGCAAAGTTGGCAGTAGAAGATAATGAGGTTAATAAGGCGGAATTACGTTATCAATTAAGCTCGGTTTATGGCCGCGTCGGCCGGTTGGATTTAGCCATGGGAGAAATCAGGCAGGCGGTTAGTACAGCAGGAGTGAGTGCGGATAATTTAAATAAATATCAGGCGGCGTTGTATTTTTATCAAGCTAAGATGGCTTTATTGCAGGAAAAAGATCAAGAAGTAAGGGCGTTGGGGCTGCTTGAAGCAGCTTATAAGGTCTATCACAAAGATGAAGTGAGAGCCAGAGAATTAAGCGCTGAGCTTGCTGAATTTATGGCGGATAATTTAGCGAAAACCAAAGATTATGTTAAAGCGGTAGAATATTATCGTCATGCTTTGCGCCTTTTCCCGGAGAATGAACCTTTACTTGATAAAATCAGAAAAACAGAAGATTCCCTTAGAAAACAGCAGCAAAGCAAGGGAAAGGTTCTTGCAGTTGATACTTTGGAATTCAGCGGATTACGCGGGCGTGATTTATTTGACGCATTGGAAGCTACAGAGGCAGGAAGGAAGATGATAGTACCTGCGTTTAATATACGTGTAGCGGACTTAAGCTACGCGGGTATAATCAGGGCGGCAAAAGCAAAAGGAAGCATAATTGAATTTCAAAAAGCAAAGAGCGAATTAGGATACACGCATAGGGATAAGAAAGCGATTCTTCATAATATTTATGAATTTGCGCAGGAAGTAAGGGAAGCATGCGCCAAAGAAGGGTTTAATGATTTTATAATTAAGGGAGATCATTTAACGACAAAAGTTGATGAAGCGTTTCTGACTGATAAGGCAGCGCAGGAGGCGGTTAAGGGATTGTTTGACCGAATTTTAGCGACAAAAGATAAGGCAGCGAGGAAATATATATTCCTTAACGCGTTGGAAGATAAAAAATTCATGGCTAACGCAAATACGGCTAATGCAATGAAAGTTATAAAAGAAGTATTTGATATGATTTTGGCGGAAGTTGACGCAGGGTATAGCGTGTTCGCGATAGACGCTTCATGGATGCCGATGCCGTTGAATGTGCGGATTACGGCGTTTTTCCATGGGATGATACCTGCGGACCGCGCAATAGTTGAAGGAGAAGTGGGAGAGATTGACGGGAATAACAACTCTACTCCTGCGGACGCGGTGGAATTTTTAACCGGCGTAAGATACGCGGAAGAGATTGAAGTAAGCAATCCGAAGACAGGGGAAAAAAGGATAGTTGCAAGCACCTCGGAGATTAAAAAGGGAGAAGAGATAGATGATGCTAAGCTGGTAAAAGATGCGGCAGGTAATTATGTGGAACTTTACCGCGGAGAAGGTTTAATAAACTTTATAGCAGCTGAAGAATTTATCAGAAATATAGCGGTAAAGAACGGTTCAGCGCATGGCAACCAGTTTGACGAGAACAATAATCCGATACCGACGAAGCTTAAACCAAGGCTGACGAAATCGATACATGATACGGTAAATGAATTCATGAAGCCGTATGGGATTAAGGTTAGGGTAGTCCAGCATGGAATAACCGGGACTCCTCTTGAGAATATGCAGGATTTAAGGCGTGTAGGCATCCGTTCCGGGCATGTGGGAACGCAGTGGCAAAACCTTGTCTGGGATGAGCTGATACCGGCAGCAAAGGAAAATACGGAAGTAATGAAAGTGGTGGAAGAAATCCTGACCTGGACGGCGAATCTTTTCGGTAAAAAGTATTTAAGCGAAGCCGACCAGACGCCGGAAAGAATCAAGGAATTAGTAAAAAGATATATTGCGCAGTACGGCCAAGCGAAGATGGAAGCGAGCGATAAGGCGTTTGACAAACTAATTTCCAAAGAGATAAAGAACGCCAACGGCCCGTTTACTGATCAATTAAAGGCATTGCCGCAGTGGTTAAAGGACAGGATTAATAATGCGACTCAGAAGTCTGCGGAAGAATATTTTGACGCTTTCAAAAGTACGGGAGCCGCGCAATTGGTAGTGGAATATTTAACCACAGAAGATTATATAAGAGATACTTTTGGCTCCTTGGTATTTACTGCCGAGCAATACGCTCAAAAACGCGGAATCAGCAATGAAGAAGCCCAAAGAAGACTGGAAACAGCGTGGCGGAACTTTGATAATATTGATCGTGTGAAATTAAGTAACGGAAATAAAGGTTACTGGTATAATTCAATCGGTGTTGCTATTCAGCTTGGCTCAAACACAATGCCGAAAGATATTCCAGCCGGAGCAGCGATGAGGGTTATTGTCGGGCATTCCGCGGTAATGGAAAGAGGGATGACTGTTGCACAAAAGAAAGCGCAGTTAGACGCATTCCGTGACACCGGATATAAGATTATCTTTCCGTTCGGCGATTTCCCGGAAACCCTTAAAGGGGTTGATTACTTAAAAGGCGGGCAGCGTAAATTCGCCGTAACATTTGAAACAATAAAAGAACAAGCAAGATTATTTGGCGGAGAATACGCGGAATTATTCGCGGATGCCTCTGATGTAGAAGGTATGCGGTTTGTTAGTGAGTTGAGAACTGAATATGCCGATTACTATAGTACTCTGCAATCTGTTGTAACTGCTGGCATGAAAAAGATGCTGGCGGATGGAGCAAAAGATGAGAAAGCAGTAGCGCTTGTTTTAGATGCTAGGGGACGCGCTCAAATTAATGTTGCTAATTTGATACTTAGGCAATATCCGGAGCATGGACAGCGTATCTTGAAGGAATTAAACGTAGAAAATTATTTTCTAACAGTAGAAGATTTTAAACTATATGTCGAAGGCAAGGCGCAGATTCCAGAGCTGGATAAATTTATAAGCAATGTGAATGAATTTATCTTAGATGATCTTGCGATGGTCAAAGAACTGATCATTAAAGAGATTTCTACGGTACATGATATCAACAGCCAGATAAGAGCTTTATTCAAAGATGTTCCAGTAGAGCAGGTTTTACATCAGATAAAAGAATCTTATGAGCCGGTAGAAGGTATCAAAACTGTAGCGATTTCTAACCAATTACAGGTATTGCGTAAAGAAAAGATGATCCAGGAATTGGTGCAAACAAGTATTCCTAGGCAAACAACCCAGGCGCAGGCAATAGAGATTGCTAAGGCTTTAGGGTACACGCAATTATCAGATGTGCAAGGCGAGCATTTAAAACAAAAGCTTGATACTTTGCGTGCTGTTTATAAAGAAAAATTGGAAGCTAAGATTATCTATGGCGGAGGCGCTAATGCTGCTAATTTTAAAGAAGTAAGCGGAATATGGGGCAATGCCGGAGCTTTTATCGGACGGGCGATTCTTGACGTTAAGGACTCTGTTAAAATAGCGGTTTCCGCGGCTAGAGCACCGGGACGTCCTGATGTAATAATGAATTTTAAAGCAGAAAGAGACGGGTCTTTAAAAGAATGGATGGATGCTTTAAAGGCAGCTAATATTGATTTGGCAAAAGATGTGAAGGTCACTTTAGGGGTATTACTGCATGACGCGGTTCTGACAATGCGCCAGTTGCAGGGTATAGACGTAAGTGATTTACTGGAAGACCAGAGCCAAGCGAAGTTTGGTTTTACTATTGATGCCAGAACAGCTGAAGTTGGAACTGAGCCGGCAGATATAAAATTAAAAGGTCCGACTTCTGGCAACATTCGTGCAGAATTTTTATCTAAACTGGGTGTTAAAACTGTGGTTATTGACGGTATGCAGTCAAAAGATACTGTTATGATGCAAGTGAGAAATTTAGTTAAAGCTGGTATTGACGTTGTTATTGTGCATAAAGACGCGGAAGACGGATTCACAGTTGACCGCGATAAGATAGTGGGTACCGGCAAGATTGATATCGTAACTTCTTTTGACTCAAGCAAAACTACTCCTATTGGTGAACTTAGGACAACAGCGGCAGTAGCTAAGATGCTTAGTTTAGTTAATCTTAATCAAGAGCCGGTAGTTTTAGTCGGACGGGCAATTTAAGTAACATACTAAAAATAAAAAGCTGCAAGTTTCAGGTTTCAAATTTTAATTGTTGCCTGTGACTTGCAGTTTTTTTTATCGCTTTCTTTTAAAGCTAAATATTCCGGATAAACCGATAAGCCACATAATAAATGCGGATGGTTCGGGGATGGTATTGGCGTATCCCGGAGTCCCGTAGTCTCCTTGCCCGAAAATATATTCCGGACTTTGAGGTGTGGCAATCCAATTTGCCGGATTATTTAACTCGCCGTTTCCGGTATAAGCGATTGATTGCCCTGAAAACAAGGGCCAAGAAGCAGTATAATCTATACGGCTTATTTCTTCTGCGCCGGTATTTTCCAGAATTAGCTCATCTGCCGTATTGCTAAGCTGAAAACTGCTGTAAATATAATCAGGATTGTACCCGCCGTTTAAACCGGTATCCGCATTTCTTCCTAAAACCAGAAATCCAAACGCGGGAATTACCAAAGGGCCGTTGTTGTTTATCTGGTGATAATTAGTATCAATATCCCGTATTATCCATTGATTAATATCAACAGCAAGATTTTCAGGATTGTATAACTCGATCCATTCTCCGTAAGTATCTGAAGAAGCGTTGGGGTCAATCATTGCTTCATTTATTATAACTGCCGCCTGTGAATACGCGCTTAAAAGCAAGCAAAAAGCTAAAACAAGTACAGTTTTAAGTATTTTCATAATCCACACCTCCCGATTTTTTTAGCGGTTAATATTTAAAAATTATTTTACTAAAATAAAATATTTTTTTCAATCTAAAAAAATAATACTGATGCCTTAATTTTTAAAAAAGCATGCGATTTTGTGCCTTGACAAATTCCGGATTAGCGGGTAAACTTTTATAGTACTTTGTTTTGTTGCTTAAAAGGCCATGTGATAATGGTTTTAAGACAATATATGGGGTGGGAGAGATGCAAAATGCGCATAAACAATGTGTTACGCTAAACTTTAATCTGTTAGAAAAGGTTTTCTAACAGATTTTTTATTTTTGACAATACGACAAAGGGAAAGAGGAGGAGAAAATGGGAAAAATAGTAATTTGTGTGTTAGTAGTTTTTATGTTGGCAGTAACCGTAACATCCTATGCACAGCAAGGGGATTTGATTGTAAATGGAAAACTTGGTGTGGGTACGGAAAATCCCGCTAATTTACTTACAATAAGTAATGCGCAGCCCAGATTTGAAATAATTGAAAATGATGCCTCCGCGGATAACGGGAGATGGTTAATACAGGGCCATGCCGAAAATCTTTATCTTTCAACTACAAATGATGCGGGAAATTTAGATAAGACTTGGATGCGGGTTGAAAGGACTGGTTTAGACATTGATAGAGTAGTTATTCCTGAAGGTAACGTTGGTATCGGGACGTCGACTCCGTCCAGTCTGCTTACAATAAGTAATGCGCAACCCAGATTTGAAATAATTGAAAATGATGTAGCTCCGGATAATGGAAAATGGTTAATTATGGGCCATGCCGAAAATCTTTATTTTTCAACTACAAATGACGCGGGAAATTTAGATATTACTTGGATGCGTGTTGAGAGAACCGGTATAAATGTTGACAGGGTAATAATACCTGCAGGCAACGTCGGTATTGGCACGGCAAATCCTATAGGGAAATTAGATGTTAACGGCTCTATTTATCAAAGAGGAAGCCAATTGCATGCTGACTATGTTTTTGAACCAAAATATAAATTAGAAAGCATTGAAGATCATTCGGATTTTATGTGGAAAAACAAACATCTTAAATCTGTTCCGAAAGCTAGTGTGGACGAAAACGGCCTGGAGGTTGTCGAATTCGGAAATAGAAACAAAGGCGTTGTTGAAGAATTAGAAAAAGCGCATATTTATATTGAGCAACTCAATGAACGCATAAAAGCATTGGAAGATAAGATAGTGTTATTAGAAAAATAATCGTGAAAGAGGTTTTGTATGAAAAACAGGTGGCAGGTTTGGTTATTGGCAGTGATATTTTTAGAGCTGATGAGTTGTAAGGAAGTTTGTTTTGGATTTAAATCTGGAGAGTTGATATCGGAAGAAGCCTATAAATATGGACGTTTTGAAGTGCGGATGAAATCAGCAAGAGGGAGTGGGTTAGTCTCGTCCTTTTTTACTTTCAATGATCACGCAGCTGATAATATTCAGTGGTGGAATGAGATTGACATAGAATTACTGGGTAAATATGAAGATATAGCGCATTTCAATATTATAAAGTATTATGCGGAGCAATTTCCCTATGTTCAGTCTGTAAGTTTTGACCCGCATGCTGACTTCCATGTTTATTCTTTTGAATGGACTCCTGATGGAGTAAGATGGTTTATCGACGGGGTATTAGTTTTTACAGATTATTATTACTACGCGAAACAATTAACCGAATATCAAAAAATTATGATGAACCTTTGGATGTCAACTGATGTTTGGCAAGAAATTGATCCTGGTAATTTGATTGTGGATAACCCTAATATTTTGCCTGTTTATGCTTATTACGACTGGGTTAAATATTATAGTTACAACGGACAAACGGGAACTTTTTCATTGGAATGGGTAGAAGATTTCAATACGGCTGCTGAAGTTTTAACTCGCTGGAATCCATCAGAAAAAGCAGGATTCTGGGGGAGTAACAGTGATTTTGAACCGGAGAATGTTTTTTTTCATAAAGATGGATATCTGGTGTTGATATGCGATGATTTGCCTGACGATATTATTCCGGGAATACCTGGGCCAGATGAAATTATTTTAGCGAATCCTCAGGAATTAGAATTTACAGCTGGTGCTGGAAACCGTAAAAGTTTTATTATCGAGAATGCGGTAGAGCAGAGCAATGTATACTGGAGTGCGTCAACTAACAAAATGTTTTGGATAACAGGTATTTACCCTATCCAAGGCGGTCCGATTTCGTTGCATCAAACTTATCCGGTCACAATGTGGATAAACAGGCAAGGATTAAGCGATGGGTTGCATGAAGGAATAATCACATTTACTGGCGGCGGTAAAAAAACAAATGTTTTGGTTAAAGTATGGATTCAGGGTGGGGGAAGTTTAAAATCAATTAGAAGTTTTCCCTCAATTAGTTATTATGATGATCTGGGCAGCGCATATTTTAATAGTCTTGATAATGCGATTATTCAAACTAAAAGTGAATATTTTGGTAAAGATTTTATAGCAGATCAGAATAAAGTTGTTAGATTGTCGGGTGGATACGATGCTTTTTATGATGTGAACGCTAATGGGAATAGCATATTAAAATCGATGAAAGTGCTAAATGGTAAAATCATTATTGAGTCAGGAAAATATATAGTAGGGTTACCTAAGTAGAAACTTATTAAACCTATGCAAAGCTCATTTAGAGATCCAAGCGGTTTTCTTTTTTTTAAAGATGGCTTATTATACCGTCAGATAAATAAAATATATAAAGAGCATTATGACCATTTGATGAGTTCGGGCATTTATAACAGACTTATAAAAGAGAAATTACTCATACCTCATCTTGAGATAGATGGGAGAGCATCCGGGCAATCTGAAGTGTATAAAATTATTCAGCCGGAATTGATTCCTTTTGTTTCCTATCCTTATGAATGGTGTTTTAGCCAATTAAAAGATGCGGCCTTAACTACATTAAAGATACAAAAAATAGTTCTTGAATCAGGGATGTCTTTGAAGGACGCAAGCGCGTATAATATACAATTTAAAGAGGGCAAACCCTTATTAATAGATACTTTGTCTTTTGAGAAATATAGAGAAGGACAGCCTTGGATTGCTTATAGACAGTTCTGCCAGCATTTTCTTGCGCCGCTGGCTTTAATGAGCCTAACCGATGTTCGAATGAGCCAATTATTCAGGGTGCATATAGATGGCATCCCCTTGGATTTAGCAAGTCTATTACTGCCTAAAAAAAGCTGGTTAAGGTTTTCTTTATTTTGTCACATTCACCTTCACTCAAGAGGCCAGAAACATTTCGCGGACAAGCAAGTCAATATACAAAGGCATAAAGTGAGTAAGTTGTCTTTGTTGGGGATAGTTGAAAATCTTGAAAAAACAATACAAAAACTTGAATGGAACCCTAAAGGGACGGAATGGGCTAATTATTATGAAAATACAAACTATTTGCCTGAGGCGATGGAGCAGAAGAAATCGATAATGAATGATTATCTTCAAAGGATAAAACCAGGTGCGGTATGGGATATTGGCGCGAACACTGGGTTATTTAGCAGGCTGGCAAGTGATAAAAAGTTATTCACAATATCTTTTGATGCCGATCCTAGCGCTGTTGAAAAGAATTATCTTGAGTGTGTGGATAAGAAAGAAACTCACATCCTGCCTTTAATCCTGGATTTGACTAATCCGAGCCCTGCCATCGGCTGGGCAAATCAAGAAAGAAAGTCTTTTTCAGAAAGAGGCCCGGCAGATATGCTTTTTGCCTTGGCGTTAATCCATCATCTGGCTATTTCTAATAATCTGCCTTTTGATAATATCGCGCTTTATTTTAGCAAGCTGTGCAGATACCTAGTTATTGAATTTGTATCTAAGAATGACTCAAAAGTCTTAAAATTATTATCAACTAGGGAAGATGTTTTTAAAGATTATACGCAAGAGTCTTTTGAAAAATCATTCAAGATGTTTTTTAGTATAGAAGCTAGTAATAGGCTCAAGGATTCAGAGAGAGTTTTATACTTAATGAAGGGTTTGTAATGAATATTGACTGTCCAAAATTACCTATTCTGATGTTATTGAGCGCTACTTTGGTTAGTTTATTTTTTTATCCGCTTTTTTCTGAATTGCATGATAATATCCTTATTTTACAGTGGCGTTGGATTAATACAGTGGAATTATTTTGTGTCTTCCTGTTATTTCCGTTCTTTCCGTTCTTTGCCGGTGTTACCCTTCATCTGATGCATAAATGTAAAAATGTTCATATAAAATTTTTGTTAGGTGGTAAAAAATTTTTAATGGAAAAAGAACCTTGAATTAGCATTCGTGATGAGATATACTTTTATTATTAGTAAAGGTATGTGGAGGAGAAAAAAGATGGCAAGAAAAAATAAAGAAAACCCGGGATATGATTCAGAGAGGGAGACAAGAGTTCTGCTGGAAAACATGAACAAAAACATCGGTCTTATCTCCGAGCAGCACAGTGAAGTTATTAGAAAATTAGATGAGCATGATGAAAAATTCGAAAGATTAGGATCAGAGCTTGAGACTGTAAAAATGGCGGTAATGGAAAATAGCAGGCAGATAAAACAGTTAGATACTAAGGTTAATAATCTCGATACGAAAGTGAATAGCCTTGATACAAAGGTTGATAATCTCGATACGAAAGTTGATAATCTTAATACAAGATTGGTCCGGGTCGAGAAGAAACTTGATACTAATATAGATAATCACGAAAAAAGAATAATAAAAATAGAAGAAAAAGTGGGGATTTAAATGCTCTTTGAAAACAAGATAATTTATCCCGCATGCTTTGAAAACCCTGGCTTTCCCGCCGATTTCTCTGCCGGACAAATGCTGAATGGAACGGTAATCAGATAGCCAGAGAGATAGGTATATCCCCGCCTGCTGCGCACGCTGCCTTAAACTCCTTGTATAAAGAAGGCGTGCTTCAGTTGCGCAATATGGGCAGCACTCATGTTTACAGCCTAAAACAAGATTCTTTTTTGGTGGCAATCCTGCTTAAGCCGCTGTTTGCAAATACTTAACTTTACTTAACTTTGGTCTTGACAAAGGAAGTATTTACAATATATTGTGATATAATAATATTTATGGAGAACACTCAATTGCAAAAACATCATGTGCAATCTTTTGCTAAGTTAAGTCTGGCTGATCGGTTATCCTGGTCTTTTTCGCAAAGCCGTTTTTTTTCCAGTTTCATGGATAACAAGGCAAGACAAATCAATAAAAATATCCGTAAAAATGGTAAAAAATACTTCAAACCCTGAAATTTGGCATAAAATAATCAAAAAATTTAATCAAACCAAATTAAATTATGTCTTGGTTAGAGGAGCTGCTCTAGTCATTCATGGATTACCGCGAAGCACTCTGGATATGGATATTTATGTGCCTGCTGAAAAAGAAGTTCTAAATAAACTTTTTAAGATTGCGGATTCATTAGGGCTGGAATCTGAACAAAAATCAATATTGGTAATCAGCCATTTACCGAAATTTTTTGTTAATCAATGGATCTGTTTCTCTTATGAAGGCCAAGATATTTTAGATGTATTCCTTGCCAGTAAAAAAGAATTTGATAAACTATATGCCTCTTCCGAGCAAAAGAATGATAAAACCATTTCAATTAGAGTAGCCGCGCTTAACGATATTGAATTTATGAAGAAAAAGAGCGGACGTCCGATTGATTTGGCAGATATTGAATCTATAAAAGAAGCGAAAAAATACAAAAAAATTCAATAGGCAGCAGTATATTCATACTTTGTTCCTACTTTACCTTAAAACTAAGTACGGGGATAGTATGTTCTCTTCAGAGGAAAATGGAAAAGAGACTATTTAATAGGCAAAAAGGCAGGGCAACTGTTATAATCTTTTTAAAGTTGACAATGTTTCAGCGATACTTTTTTAATCCATAGGATTATAATATAAAAAAAGTTAAAGGATCTAATTAAAAGATAGAGAAACTTATAACCAAAAGGACAAAAGCAATTATTTAGGGTATGAGAAGGGGGATTTCCCTGTTGCCGAGAAATTAGCTTCACAAGTGTTAAGCTTACCTATGTATCCTGAATTGGAAAAAACGGAAATTTCCTGGGTTGTTAGTAACCTTTGTTTATGCGCACATTAAAAACTAAGTTTTGATTTAATCCGCTTTTTATTTTTCATCTGCAATCGGTTTTTAAAATCGCAGGTTAATTTGAATTGAATTGGAAATATATTTATATTTTGGTATAATCAAACTCTAGCAAATTGATTGGAATATATGTAAATATAGGAGAATTAGCTAATAAATGAAGATCAGCGAATTGGTTCTTTGGTTGAAAAATAAGGTTAAACAGGCCGGCGCAAAAGGTATAGTATTCGGCTTAAGCGGAGGCGTAGATTCCGCGGTGGTCGCGGCTTTAGTAAAAAAGGCTGTGGGGAATAACCATCTGGCATTGCTTTTGCCCTGCCATAGTTCCGGGCATTCTCTTGATGATGCCAGCTTAATGGTAAAGAGGTTTAAATTAAAGAGCAAGATTATAGACCTCACAGCTACTTTTGACCAAATGATAAAAATCATGCCTAAAGGCAATGATTTGGCTCGGGCAAATTTAAAACCGCGTTTGCGAATGATGACATTGTATTATTTCGCGAATAATTTAAACTATTTGGTTTGCGGTACGGGAAACTACTCCGAATGTATGATTGGATATTTTACCAAGTATGGCGATGGAGGAGTGGATATCCTTCCGATCGCGGATATGTTAAAAAGAGACGTACGGAAATTAGCAAAGGAGTTAAATATCCCGGATAAGATTATTCAAAAAACTCCCACAGCTGACCTTTGGCACGGGCAGACTGATGAGCAGGAGATGGGGCTTAGTTATGATGAGCTTGACTGCATCTTAAGCTGTATAGAGCAGGGTAAAAAATGCGCTGTGCCGAGAGCTAAAATAAATAAAGTAAAGAAGATGATCAAAGCGTCGGAGCATAAACGTGTTTTTCCTGAAATCTATAGAATAAATCAAAAATTAAAAACCAAAAGCTAAAAATAGAACTAAAACCAAAAGATAATAAATCAAAAATTAAAAACCAAAAGCTAAAAATAGAACTAAAACTAAAAGATAATAAATCAAAAGCTGGAAATAAAACAAAGAAAACCTAAAATGGACGAAAAATTCAAGCAGAGGATTTATAAGTATATTATCAGGCTTATTGAATTTTTAGAATCATTACCTAAAAATTTAGTTGCTAAAGAAATTTCAAAGCAACTAATTAGGAGCGGAACGAGTATTGGCGCCAATTATTTTGAGTCCCAAGGGGCTAGTTCTAAAAAAGATTATCAGAACTTCTTCGCGTATTCGTTAAAATCAGCTAATGAATCAAGGTTTTGGTTCAATGTTTTGATTGATAGTCAAATCATTTCAGGTGAATTAGTAGATGAATGTAAATGGTTATTAAAAGAAACTGAAGAGTTTGCTAAAATCTTTGCTTCAAGTATTTTGACAATGAAAAACAAGAAGTAGTTTTAAGGTTTAATTATTGGTTTTTAGCCTTTAACTTTTAACTTTTGGTTTATAAATGCTTTGTATTGTAGGTTTTTAGCTTTTAACTTTTGGTTTATAAATGCTTTGTATTGTAGGTTTTTAGCTTTTAACTTTTAACTTTTGGTTTATAAATGCTTTGTATTATCGACTACAGAATGGGTAATATCCGCAGTGTGGCTAAGGCTTTTGAGCTTACAGGAGCAAAGGTTGAGGTTACTTATAATTTGAAAAAACTGCGTAATGCCAATGCCCTGGTTTTGCCGGGAGTGGGCGCTTTTGAAGCTGGGATGAAAAACCTGCGGAAGTTGAAGCTTATTCCTGTAATAAAAGAGGCAGTAAAAGCAGGGAAACCCTTTTTGGGTATTTGCCTTGGGATGCAGCTGCTTTTTAGCGAAAGCGAGGAACATGGTTTGCATAAAGGGCTGGATATTATACCAGGCAGGGTTGTGAGGTTTAAATCTAATCTTAAAATTCCGCATATGGGGTGGAATACTATAATAAAAACCAAGAACCAAAAACTAAAAACCAAAAATAATATTTTACAGGGGGTGAAAGACGGAGCTTATTTTTATTTTGTGCATTCTTATTATGTTAAACCAAAGAAAAGAAGCGTGATTTTAGCAACTTCAGAGTATGGGCAGAAATTTACTTGTGTTATTGGACGGGGTAATACTTTCGGGATACAGTTTCATCCGGAAAAAAGCTCTGATCTTGGGATAAAGATTTTAAAAAAATTCTGCAAAATAGCCGGAGAGGCCAAATGACAAAAACAGCAGCCAGAATATATTATGAATCAACCTCGGGTCGGATGAACGCAGATAGATGCGGATAGCGGCCGGAAAGACAGGATAATGCCGCTTTATAGATTGAAACAGGCGATGTCTTTTTATGGAGATGAATGACGCGTGAATTCACAGAAGAAAAAATTATCTGGAATCATAAGAGATATAAAAAAAGACAATCAAGTATTGGCTGTATTTTTATTTGGCAGTATTGCTCGGGAAGAAGGCCATGATAAATCAGATATAGATGTATGCTTAGTTCTGGAAGCCGGCCGGTATACCACTAAGGAGCTTTCGCGAAAAAAATTGGAATATCTTAAATCGTATGATTTCGATATCCAGATTTTTCAGCAATTGCCTGTTTATATAAAGAAAAGGATTATAAAAGAAGGCAAAGTCTTATTCTGTCGTAACGAAGCTGCTTTATATGAGATTGTTTTCTCCGTAATTCGTGAGTTCGCGGATTTTGAGTTTATCTATCGTGATTATCTAAAGGAGGTAGCCAATGTTAGATAAAGAACGTGTCTTGTCCAAAATTGATGAATTAGATAGTTATCTGAATGAATTAAAAGAGGTGGTTCTCGCAAGATTCGCGGAGTATCAAAAGATTGAGAAGAAGCGTAGTTGTGAAAGGCTGCTGCAGTTATGTATAGAATCTGTTATTGATATATGTAAATTGTTTGTTTCAGGATTGGCATTAGGTTTACCTTCGGAAGAGAATGATTTGTTTAATAAAATGCGGAAAAAGAGAATTATTTCTGAGTAAATGGTTATTATTTTGAAAGAAATGAGAGGATTTAGAAATATTTTGATACATGAGTACGCGGCTATAGATGATGAACTTGTTTATGATGCCGCGAAAGAGAAATTGACAGATTTCAATAAATTCAAAAAGGAAATTTTGAAGAAGTTTTAAAATTGATTATTAATTAAATAAGCAGAGCTGTTATCTGTCTTCTGTTTTCTGACTTCTTTACTAAAGGGAGCTAGTATATGTTAGCAAAAAGAATTATCCCATGTTTAGACGTAAAAGACGGACGAGTGGTCAAGGGCATAAACTTTTTAAATTTAAAAGATGCCGGTGATCCTGTTGAACAGGCGGCTTTATATAGCCGTGAGGGTGCTGATGAGGTCGTATTCTTGGATATTACCGCAAGCGATGAACACCGTAAGACCATGTTGGATGTGGTCAGGCGTACGGCTGAAGAGGTTTTTATCCCTTTTACTGTAGGAGGAGGGATACGCTCTCTTGAGGATATCGAACTTATTTTAAGGCATGGCGCGGATAAGATTTCTTTGAATACAGCGGCGGCTCTATCTCAGCGGAGTAACTCATCAGCTCATCAGCTCATGAGCTCACGAGCTAATTCACATCCCTTGTCGAAACTTTCCTGGGAAGTGTATATCTATGGCGGTAAACAGCCGGCCGGCATTGATGTTATCGAATGGGTAAAAAGGGTAGAAAAACTTGGAGCCGGAGAGATTCTGCTTACCAGTATGGATAGAGATGGAACTCAGATAGGCTATGATATTGAGCTTACCAGGGCTGTTTCAGAAGCTATAAAAATTCCTGTGATTGCTTCAGGGGGAGCAGGGACATTAGAGCATTTATATGATGCGCTAAGTCAGGGGAAAGCGGATGCGGTATTGGCAGCGTCGATCTTTCATTATGGGACATATACAATAAAACAGACCAAGAATTATCTAATAAAAAAAGGCCTAAATGTGAGGCTTGATAAGTACTGAAGCATTGATTATAAGACGGGCTAACACTTATTGAGAATATGTGAATATAAGAGAAATTAAATATTGAAAGTATTTTTTTATGTGTAAAGTGAATGAAGAATGGGTTTAAATTGCTTGAAATCAGACTTTTGTTATGTTAAACTTAAAAAAAGAGGTGAAGAATAATGAGTGAAATTATATTTGTTATTGAAAGCTCCGATGAGGGCGGCTTTATTGCTAAAGCTTTAGGGCACTCCATTTTTACCGACGGTGAAGATTTAGAAGAACTGAAAAGAAATATCAAAGACGCGGTAAAATGCCATTTTAATAAAAAAGACATGCCGCATGTAATTAGGTTGCATATGGTAAAAGACGAAGTAATGGCTATATGAGAAAACTTCCCACTATCCCTTCCCACCGGCATCTTAAAATCGGTACATTAAGCGGTATTTTAAGCGATGTTGCTGTCCATTTTAAAATAGAAAAAACGATTTAATTGAAAAATTATTTTAATCAATAGTTTTTACGTTTTTTTTAGGGTAAACTAGTTTGGAAGTATGGATATATTAGCTCATAAGCTCATTCTCTCTTAAGCTTTTTTAGAACACCAGCTTAAAAATTTACTATCTCGAAAGGATAGTAAGCTAAAAAATGGGGGAGGCGGTTACTCAAACCGCCGAGTAAATAATTAGTAACAAATTAGCTTGAAGGGGTTGACAAACTGCCTAGAATATGTTAAAATATAAATGAATACAAAAGAATTTATAGAATAGGAGGTGTTTTTAATGTCTAAAGTAATCACATTGCGGCTCTCAGACGCAGAGTATAAAAAAATAGCGGCTGCTGCTTTGTCTGAGCACCGGCCAATTTCAAATTTTATTACTGCTGAAGTTTTGAAAGATATAGATGAATCTTATTCTGTGGATTCTATTGAGATGGCCCAGATTAAATCAGACAGAAAATTACAAGAAAAGATTAAAGCGGGGCATAATGACGCAAAAAGGATGAAAGGTAAACTCGTTGGCTAACATCTTTAAAGTATTCGAGACGAACCAGTTTATTAAAGATCTTAATGACGATTTTAGCGGCCGGCAAGAACGCCTAAGAGCAAAACTTCACGCCTGCGTTTATCCTCAATTAAGGCAACAGCCGTATTTTGGCAAGCATATAAAGAAGCTTAGGGGATACTTGCCTGAAACCTGGCGTTACAGGATAGGTGATTACCGCTTTTTTTATTCCATAGATGCGAGCAGGAAGGTTATTTTTATGATAGCCGTTGACCATCGTAGTTCTGCTTATTGAATATGTTTTTAGCCTGGTAAAAAAACTAGGCGTCGGAGAGATTCTGCTTACCAGTATGGATAGGGATGGGACATAGATTGGCTATGATATTGAGCTTACCAAAGCCTGTAGCAAAAGCCGTGAAAATTCCTGTGATTGCTTCAGGGGGAGCAGGGACAGTAGAGCATTTATATGATGCTTTAAGCCGGGGCCATGCGGATGCTGTTTTAGCTGCTTCGATATTTCATTACGGGACTTATAAAATCAGGCAGGCTAAGCAGTAGTTAAAGCATAAAGGGATTACGATGCGGGTTTGATTGTTTCTGCAATTAAGTTTGAATTTAACTCTTTTATTTCTATAGAGTTAAAGTATTAAATTGACTTCAGGAGTAAGCTATGTTATAATATTAAATTAAGTTGCCAAAAAAAGGGGAGGAATGTCTGAGTATTAGGGGATTAAGCTATAGCTTGATAATTTTTGATTAAAAGAAGATTTAGTAGCTGATGAATATTGTCTTATCCAGGGGTAAATGTCATGTGGCAGGAATTGGTTGTTAATGTTAAGGATAAGCTTAACTTTTATCTGGAAAATATGAAAATAGATGGGTTATTAAAAGATACAGGTATAGTATTTGTTGCTAGTTCAATTGTGAATGTTTTAAATCTGTTATATCAGTTTTTCATGGTGAGAATGATAGCGCCTACTGATTTCAGGATATTGGATACAGTCTTATCCCTGACAATGATTGCGACTATGCCGACAGGGGTATTGCAGACTTTAGTAACGAAATTTGTTTCGGGGTTTAAGGCTAATAACGAGATAGAGAAGATTAGTTCTTTTTTATTGCTTTTTTTGAAAAAAATGGGTATTTTCGGGATCATTATTTTTAGTGTTTTTTTTGTTTTTCGCCATAATATCGCTTCTTTCTATAAAATAGAAAAAAGCGTGATGATTGTAGTTGCCGGATTGATCATGCTTTTTTCCGCGCTGTTTCCGCTTACTTTGGGGGGGCTGCAGGGGCTGCAAAAATTTAAAAGTTTAGGGATGGTTAATATTATCAATGCCGGGTTTAAGCTTTTAGCCGGATTTGTGTTAGTAGGTTTGGGTTTCAAAATTTGGGGGGCGTTAATGGCAATTATCATTGCTACGGTAATAGCTTTTTTTGCTTCGCTTTTTCCTTTAAAACCTTATCTTTTTGTTCCAGGAAGAAAATTCAGTAGTTGGAAAATAGAGGGAGTGTACTTGTGGTCTATTTATAAGTTTGCTTTTCCGATATTTGCCGCTACAGCTAGTTATGCTTTATTGACAAACATGGATATTCATTTAGTAATGCGCTTTTTTTCCGAAACGGACGCAGGTTATTATGCTGTCGCGCGGATGGTTGGAAAAATAATCCTGTTCCTTCCCGGGGCAGTGACAATAGTGATGTTTCCCAAGGTTTCGGAACAGCACGCGAAAAATGAAGATACTATACATGTGTTAAAAAGAAGTTTAGTTATTGTTGGACTAACCTGCTTTTTGGCCAGCGTATTTTGTGTGCTTTTTCCCAGATTAATAATCAATCTACTTACAGGCAATGTTTAGCCTGAATGCTTGCCTCTGATAGTCCCATTCGCAATCAGTATGAGTTTTTGCGCTTTAAATGGTGTTTTTCTTTATTATAGTTTGTCCGTATACAAATCAGTTTATATATATGGGTTTATTATCGCAATGCTTTTACAGGCGTCAGGGATTATATTTTTTCATGCAAGTTTAGCGCAGGTATTATATGTTATGAGTTTTTGTTCGATAGGATTATTTTTCTTAAATATTTGTTTTATTAGAAAGCTGGGGAAGACATGAACAATGTTTGCGGGAAAAAGATTTCGGTGATTATGCCAGCCTACAATGAGGCAAGCAATATTAAGGCTAATATTGAGGAAACAATCCGTACTTTTGATGATTTCAAGTGTGATTATGAGATAATTGTTGTTGATGACGGCAGTAATGATGATACCTATAAGAAGGTTAAAGAGATCGCCGATGCGTTAAGGAAGGGGCAGGTTCTTATTAAGCGCAATCATGAGAATTTCGGTAAAGGCCGTGCGCTTAAAAAGGGGGCACGTTATATTAACGGTGATTATGTGATTTTTCTTGACGCGGATATGGACCTGCATCCCGGGCAAATAGCTACTTTTTTTGATATTATGGAGCTTACTGAAGCGGATATTGTTATTGGTTCAAAACTCCATCCGAATTCTCATATCCAGTACCCCTTATCCCGGAGAATAATTAGTACAGTATATTACGCTATGATAAAGTTAATGTTTGGTTTGCCTATACATGATACTCAGACCGGGTTGAAGCTTTTTAAGGCCGAGGTTTTACGCAGGGTAATGCCCAAGATATTAATCAAAGATTTTGCTTACGACCTTGAAATTCTAGCAAACGCGCATAAGGATGGTTTTAAAATTGAGGAAGCGCCGGTAATTCTTATCAGTCAACGGTTTAACGGCAGGATCGGCATGGGAGATATATGGAGAACATGGTGGGATACTTTGGCGATCTTTTACAGGATGTATGTTATTGGTTATTATGACAAGATTGATCAGGGAGTTAAAAACACATTAAAACCCAGGCGCAGCGGCTTACGCAAAAAAAGAGATTTAAGAGAAAGAATAGTTAGTTTGAACCGGCTGCTGATTGGATAACCCCGGATTGGTGGACAAAAAAATAATTAAAGTTGTTGTTTAAAAAATAAGATATTTTATTTTTTTTAATTCCCCGCTATAAATCCTGGAATGAACTGGGATTTATTCGGATAGGGAGAGCGCTCCGGACTGTAGTCCGAGGGGCTCTGCGAAGTGAAAGGAAAATATGAAAATATTGGTTACTGGTGGAGCAGGGTTTCTCGGCTCGCATTTATGTAAGACATTTCTTAAAAAAGGATATTCGGTTATTTGTCTTGATAATTTTATCACAGGTTCTAGAAAAAACGTTGAGCAGATTATGAATGATCCTAAGTTTAGGCTTATTGAGCATGATATCTCAAATCCGATTATGTTGGATGAAAATATTGACTGGGTTTTACATTTTGCTTCTTTGGCTTCTCCTGTGCATTACATAAATCACCCGATTAAAACGCTGAAATCCGGTTTGTTAGGTACTCATAACTGTTTAGGTATAGCTAAAGCGAAAAAAGCAAAGTTTTTTCTTGCATCTACCTCTGAAATCTATGGAGACCCTTTAATTCATCCCCAGTCTGAGGAGTATTGGGGGAATGTAAATCCTATCGGCATCCGCAGCTGCTATGATGAAAGCAAGCGAGGCGCGGAAGCCTTAACTTATGCTTATATGCGCGAACATAAAGTAGATGTAAGGACGATCCGGATCTTTAATACTTATGGCCCGAATATGCAGATCGATGACGGACGAGTGGTTTCTAATTTTATTGTACAGGCTTTGCAGGAAAAGGGATTGACCATATGCGGTGACGGTTCGCAGACGCGGTCTTTCTGTTATGTTGATGATCTGGTTAGAGGCATTATTAAGTTAATGGGTGTTGATTATAATCAGCCTTTGAATTTGGGTAATCCTGGTGAGTATAAAGTTATTGACCTGGCGCGGATTATTATTGAGTTAACGCGGTCAAAATCTTCGATATTGTTCAAGCCTTTACCGGAGGATGACCCCAAAAGAAGAAGGCCGGATATCATGAAGGCAAAGCAGGTATTGGGATGGGAGCCGGAGATTGAATTAAGAGAAGGGTTAAAAAAGACAGTTGAGTGGTTCAAAACACAGCTTTTAGGTAAGTAAGAGTTAGCTGGGGAAGGGGTTGAGATGAATATAGCGATAATAGGCACGGGATATGTGGGATTAGTGTCAGGGGCTTGTTTTGCCGAGCTTGGGAATAAAGTTATCTGTGTTGACAATAATGAGGGGAAAATAAAGGACTTAACTAATGGCATAATTCCTATTTACGAGCCCGGGTTGGAGCAATTAGTTAAAAGGAATTACCGGCAGAAACGGTTATTTTTTACAACCAGCATAAAAGAGGCTGTGATGAAATCAAAAGTTATTTTTATTGCGGTAGGCACTCCTTCAAAAGACAACGGTGACGCTAACCTGCGTTATATCGAAGAAGTTTCACGTTCTATTGCCTGTCATATGAATAATTATAAAGTAGTTGTTGAAAAGAGTACGGTACCGGTAGAAACAAATACCTGGGTTAAATATATAATGAAACTGAACAACCATAAGGTTGATTTTGACGTGGCTTCTAACCCTGAATTTTTGAAAGAAGGTTCAGCCATAGATGATTTTATGCACCCGGACCGGATTGTGTTGGGAGTGGAAAGTGAAAAAGCTAAAAATTTATTGGTGAAATTGTACGAACCGCTTAAAGCGCCTATTGTGGTTACTAATATTCAAAGCGCGGAGATTATTAAACACGCTTCAAATTCGTTCCTTGCGGCAAAAATTTCCTTTATCAATGCTGTAGCTAATATCTGCGAACAGGTAGGAGCGGATATTGAAAAGGTAGCTGAAGGCATGGGAATGGATACACGCATTGGAAAGAGTTTTTTGAAAGCAGGAGTTGGTTATGGAGGAAGCTGTTTCCCAAAGGATGTAAAAGCGTTTATCCGTATTGCTGAAAAGCTAGGCGGGGAATTCGGGCTTTTAAAAGAGGTCGAGAAGATAAATGAGAATCAGCGCAAACTTATTTTTAATAAGATCGAGAAGGCATTATGGATCCTGAATGCGAAAACAATAGGGGTATTGGGAATAGCTTTTAAACCTAATACTGATGATATCCGTTCTGCTTCGGCAATTGACCTTATAAAAATGCTGCAGGATGAAGGGGCGCATGTTAAAGCATATGACCCTAAAGCCATGGATCACGCGCGTTCTATTTTACCGAATGTTGAATTTTGTAAAAATCCCTATCATGTTGCCAAGGGCGCGGATGCATTGGTAATCGTGACAGAATGGGATGAATTTAAGAAACTTAATCTGAGCAAAATAAAAAAACTGCTTAAGCATAAGATCATTATTGACGGGCGGAATATTTTTGACCCTAAAAAAATGAAGCAAATGGGGTTTAGATATTCAAGTGTTGGGCGCCCTGTTTAGGTTAAAGGCAGCTTGATAGATGGGAAAAGAAAAAATGAAGACGGGCAAAGTAAATATTTCTCAAGATGTACTGGATTCTATAATGAAAAAATTAAAAACAGCCATTGCGAACTTCTGCGTGATTTTGCGAAAAAGATGGGGAAGTCTATTCTTTACAAGTTAAAATAAGTATTAATAATCTGCCTGATAAAAGGATTTACTGATCCCTTAGAGCGTGCAGGGCAGGATTACGCCCTATGGGGGGCGAAAAGGAGAAAGGTGCCATGGGTTTTAACCCGTGGGGCTTCACATATGAGTGATCCTAGCGTGGCAATAATTATTCCGGTAAAAGGGTTTAATTATAAATTAAAAAAATGCATCGAAGAATGCCTGAAGTTGGAATATTCTAATTATGAAGTGCTTGTTTTTCCGGATGAGGGTTTTTCAGAATTCAAAGAAAAAATCCGGATAATTCCTACGGGCAATGCCGGGCCTGCGATAAAAAGGGATATGGCACTTGAACATTCAAAAGCTGATATCTTTGCTTTTCTTGATGATGACGCGTATCCTCAAGCTGACTGGCTCAAGAAAGCTGTCCCGCATTTTAAAAATGAAAAAATAGCCGCAGTAGGAGGGCCTTCAATTACGCCTCGGGAAAGCTGCTTTTTAGAACACGCCAGCGGACTTGTTTTTTCTTCAGTATTGACTTCGGCAAGCTATGTTTACCGTTATTTGCCTGTGGATAAGGTATTCGAGGTCGATGATTATCCGTCCTGTAATTTTATTATCCGGCGTAAGGTATTCGAAGAACTGGGTGGTTTTGATAATACTTTTTGGCCTGGGGAAGATACTAAGTTGTGCCTGGATATTACGAAAAAGCTTGGGAAAAAGATCATTTATGACCCGTCAATACTGGTGCATCATCACCGCCGCAGATTAGGCCCTGCGCATTTTAAGCAGGTAGCTAATTATGCAATGCATCGGGGCTATTTTGCGAAAAAGTTTCCCCAGACATCGTTAAGATTAGCTTATTTTATACCAAGTTTGTTTGTAACGGCCTTAGTTTTAGGGGGAGCCTTAGCTGTTCTAAATGAGACGTTTCGAATTATTTATTTAAGTGCTTGTGTTTTATATTTGTCGATAATTTTTGGTAATGTTATCTATGGGTTGTTAATAGATAGAATTTCCCTGCCATTGGCAAAGATAATGCTGATTTTTCCTGTAATATTTGGAATTATTGCAACCCATTTTTGTTATGGGATCTATTTAATTAAAGGTCTGTTATCAAATAGATTGAGTGACGAAAAATGAAATGTTTTTAACTTGTAGCCTGCAGCGAATACAAAAGTTTATGATAGTATGAAAATAATAATTTCTTATCCTCCATTAGATTCGCAAAAGGGAATTCCCCTGCTTTCCCAAAACAGGCAATTTCAATACTTCAAAGATCCGACATATATTTATCCGGTAGTTCCGGCACAGGCAGCGTCTTTGCTCGAAAGAGAAGGTTTTGAGGTTATTTGGAATGATTGCATTGCGCAGGGCTGGACATATGAACAGTTTATTGATTTTGTGAAAAAGGAAAAACCGGATGTCATTGCTATGGAAACTAAAACACCGGTTGTAAAAGAACACTGGAAAATTATTAATGATCTCAAAAAACTGGTGACTGGTGACTGGCAACTGGTGACTGTTATTTTCGGCGACCATGTGACAGCTTTACCTGAAGAAACGATGAAGAATTGCCAGGTGGATTTTGTGCTTACCGGTGGCGATTACGATTTTCTTCTTTTGAATCTTTGTCAAACATTAAGTCTGTCCGCTAATCGCTATTCGCTATCCGCTATCTTGGAGCCGGGTGTATGGTATAGAGAGGATCAGCAGATAAAAAACACTGGAAAATTCAAACTTGATCACGATTTAAATTCTCTTCCATTTATAGATCGCGACCTTACAGAGTGGAAAAATTATGCTTATAAAAATGGTAACTTCCGCAGGACTCCGGGAACTTATATTATGAGCGGTAGAGATTGCTGGTGGGGGAAGTGCACTTTTTGTGCGTGGCCTCTGCTTTATCCGGAATTCAGGCAAAGGAAAGTAGATAATGTGCTTGATGAAATAGGTATTCTAATAGAAAATTTTAAAGTAAAAGAAATAATGGATGATTCCGGAAGTTTTCCTGTTGGGCAGTGGCTAAGAGATTTTTGTCATGGGATGATTTCAAGAGGATATAATAAGAAGATTAATCTTGACTGTAATATGCGCTTTGGAGCTTTAATAGATGATGATTATAGGCTAATGCGTAAAGCCGGATTCAGATTTCTGCTTTTTGGCATAGAATCGGCGAATCAAAATACTCTTGATAGGATAAAGAAAAATCTGACAGTTGATACTATTGTTCAATCATGTAAGAGCGCGAGGCGTGCCGGGCTTTATCCTCATATTACAATTATGTTCGGATATCCCTGGGAAAGTTATGAAGACGCGCAAAGGACACTTGAACTGGGAAAATGGTTATTAAAAAAGGACTATGCGTATACAATGCAGTCAACAGTGGTTATTCCGTATCCGGGCACGCCGTTGTTTGCGGAATGTAAACAACAGGGATTGCTGGAGAGCATGGATTGGCCTTATTATGACATGAAAAATCCGGTAATGAAAATAGGTTTTGATAAGGATAAACTGCTTGAACTCGTACAGAGTTTGTATTCAGTCAGCTATTCTCCGGAATTTATAATAAGAAAAATTACCAGTATCCGGGAATTTGATGATGTTATTTATTTCAGTAGGGCTTTCAAAAAAGTCATGGGCCATATTTTTGATTTTAAAACTCGGAATAAAAACAAATGCGGATGTGAATAAACTATGATGGTTTCTGTAGTAATAACTACGAAAAATGAAGAAAAACATATTGAGACATGCCTGAAATCAATTAAAGCGCAGAGCTTTGCCGCTGAAGAGATTGAGATAATTGTAGTTGATAATGGCTCTACTGATGCGACTAAAGAAATCAGCCGACGTTTTACGGATAATGTATTTGATTTTGGGCCAGAGCGTTCAGCACAGAGAAATTTCGGGATTGGAAAGGCCAGGGGAAAATATGTGCTTTATCTTGATGCGGATATGATTGTTTCGCAAGGTGTGATTAAGGAGTGTGTCAAAAAGTGCGAAAAAGATAATTGTGTAGCTTTATACATCCCTGAGAAAATAATTGGTGAAGGGTTCTGGATAAAGGTGAGAAATTTTGAAAGAAGTTTTTATAATGCTACGGTAATAGATTGCGTGCGTTTTCTGAAGCGCGAAGCTTTTTTAAAATGCGGCGGTTTTGATGAAAATCTTACCGGCCCGGAAGATTGGGATTTTGACAGAAGAATAAGCGCTTTAGGAAAAACCGCTATAATTACAGATGTGATTTGTCATGATGAGGGCAATTTTGGTCTTAAAAAATATTTGCGTAAAAAACAATATTATTCAAAGACCTTTGAAAAATATGCCGAAAAATGGGGAAAGGAAGATAAGGTAATAAAAAAACAATTAGGGTTTTGGTACCGTTACTTCGGAGTATTTATTGAAAATAATAAATGGAAAACTTTATTATTACATCCTGTCCTGATGTCCGGGATGTATTTTTTAAGGATACTAGTTGGCCTTAACTATCTAAGATTAAAAAGAGGATAAAAATGAAAAAAGCGCTAATTACAGGAATTACCGGTCAGGACGGCTCTTATTTGGCAGAATTACTGCTTTCCAAAGGCTATGAAGTGCACGGTATTATAAGAAGAGCAAGCACTTTTAATACCGGAAGAATTGATAATATCTATCAGGATGTCCATGAGTCTTCAAAAAGGCTTTTTTTGCATTACGGAGACTTATCAGACGGAGAACAGATTTCTTCGATTATTTATAATCTCAGGCCTGATGAGATATACCACCTGGGGGCTCAAAGCCATGTGCGGGTGAGTTTTGATATGGCTGAATATACCGGTAATATCACGGGGCTTGGGACAGTGCGTATCCTGGAAGCATTAAGAAGAAGTAAAAACAAGATAAAATTTTATCAGGCGTCATCCAGCGAGATGTTCGGCGCGGCAAAACCTCCGCAGAATGAGCTTACTGCTTTTAAGCCGAGAAGCCCTTATGCCTGCGCCAAGGTATATGCCTATTGGCTGGTTAACAATTACCGAGAAGGCTATAATATTTTTGCTTCAAACGGGATATTATTTAATCACGAATCACCTCGCCGCGGGGAAACATTTGTAACAAGAAAAATTACCCGCGCTGTTGCGGCGATTATGGCAGGTAAACAGGATTGCCTTTATCTTGGTAATTTGGCGGCTAAAAGGGACTGGGGATTTGCGCCGGAATACTTAGAAGCAATGTGGAAAATATTGCAGCAAAAAAAGGCCGGTGATTTTGTTATCGGTACTGGGCAATCGCATTCCGTAAAAGAATTTGTCGAAGAGGTTTTTAAATATGCTGGTTTGAATTGGAAGAAATATGTAAAAATAGACAAGCGCTATTTCCGTCCTACAGAAGTTGAGAGCCTTATCGCGGATTTCTCAAAGGCAAAAAAAGCGTTAAAATGGAAGCCTCAGATTATGTTTAAAGACTTGGTGAAAATAATGGTTGACGCGGATATGCGCAAGGCCGGGCTTAAGCCTATCGGTGAAGGCGATAAAATTTTAAGGAAAAAATTTAAAAATAAATGGTGGAAGGAAGATTAGATGAAATTCTGGAAAGATAAAAAAGTTGTTGTTACCGGGGGAAACGGGTTTTTAGGCCGTTTCGTGGTTGAAAAATTAAGGCAGAACGGGTGCCAAAACATTTTTGTGCCGGATATCAAAGATTATGATTTAGTAAAAATGGAAGCTGTGCAAAAAATGTATAGTGACGCGAAACCTGATATAGTCAT
>JACQZH010000031.1:0-4732 GCA_016213925.1 Candidatus Omnitrophota bacterium
CCTCTTGAAAAATCTTTATCTTATTGCGGCCGCGGTTGATTACATGGTAATATCCACCTTTGATATTAATCCTTATCGGTCTTGCCACGCTCTCTCCTTCTTTGCTCTATTCTTCTTAGTTAACTTTCCCCTCTCTTTCTCCTTCTAATTGCGCCTATTCTAACATTGCATCACCATGTTGTCAAGTTGAGACTTGACCCCTTATCCGACCCCTTATCGTCCGACCCCTTATCATACATCGGATTATTACCCAGGTTTTTGTCAAGATTTTACCGGCTAAAAAAATCACTCCGTCCTGCCTTGCTCAAGATGAAGAAGTGTCATAGCCTGCGCCCTCATAGATTTTGCTTTTTCAGGGTTTCCATTATTTTCATAAAAAGTCCCGAGGTTATAATAAGCTTGGAAATAATCTTTTTTTAGCTCTATTGCTTTTAAATAAGCACTTTCTGCCAAAGCGTTATTGCCGGTTTTTTCATAAATAATACCCAACTGGTTATATACCGGAGCAAAATTATTATCCAGCGCTTTTGCTTTTTCTAGCCAGTTCTGGGAATCATTCAGCAAGTTATTTTCTAAATAAGCGGCGGAAATATTTATCATCGCGCCAATATCCATAGGGTCAATCTCGAGCGCTTTTTTGAAATAGATAAGCGCCTCATCCGTATTGCCTTTTTTCATTAATGCCACTCCGGCATTCGCGTAAGCTGCCGAATCAAGCGGATCGCGTTCAATACTCAATAAAAAGTTTTTAATAGCGTCATCATACTTTCCTGTTTCAAGATCAAAAACACCCAGGTTATACCGGATATCCGGATCATTCAGGCTTAGCTTAAGCGCCTGCGCAAATGATTTTCGCGCTTTCTCATTCTCCCCTTTATAACGGAACGCCGTACCAAGATTAAAAAACCATCTCGAAGTATCCTCATCAGCAACTCCAAACAGCTTTGAATTGCAAAAAAAGAACAGAAACATAAAAAGGCAGATTAATACTGTTTTAGATTTAAGCTTCATGTTTTTTGGATTTTTCAAAAACCAGAGCCCGCCGTATACGCTAAAAATTACAAAATACGGAATAATCGGCGTACGGTACCTGCTAACAACAAAAAAAATCATCATCAGCAGAAAATGCGCAAGAATAAACAAAAACAGCAGGATAATAGATTTTTCCTTTCGAAAAGAAACCGCCATGCCAAGTAAAGCCAAAGGGCAAATAATTCCAAAAGGAAAACTAATAAACGAATTGGCAAAAACCAAAACTTGCAAAAGAGAAGACCAGATACGAAAAAAATAGATGCTCTGGTTTTCAGGAATCTCATAAGCATTAAAAAAATAATAAAATTTTCTTATTAATAATCCTAAGAATTTCCCCGGAGCTTTAAAAATAAAGTCCCTTGTTTTCTTAACCCAGAAACTGGATACTTCCGAAGCTTTCATTTTCCGTCCTGCTTCGCGCTCAGCAGCCTTGGTAGATGAAATCAATACATTATCTTCCCATCCGGAATAGGAAAAATCACGGCTCGGCGGATGCGCGCTCTTTCCGTCCGCTTGGGGATTATTCCCAATGTATAGGTTTATCCCGGAACTTGTCGCAATCAACACAAATTCTCCGCCTTGAAAATAGTTGCGCAGCGATAACGGAAGCACCGTAAGAGCCGCTCCAAAAAAAACAAATATCACGGATTTAAGCCTTTTCGAACTTTTAAACCCTTTATCATCGGAAAATAAATAAGCCCATATAAGCATCAAAGGAAAAAATAATATTACATTTGGACTTGTCTGCAAAGAGATGCCGAACAGCAAGCCGCAGCAAAACCATTTCCATGCACGCGGTTTTTCAGCTGTATGCAAAAACATCAAAAGCAGTAAAAGTTCAAGGAATATAGTCAGGCCGACAGTAAGAAATTCCGCGTCAAAATAAATAAAAACACCATAGACACTGCAAATAAATGCAGCAACCATTCCGACTAATGGCGAAAAAACCCTTTTCCCTAGAAAATATACAAGAATACAATTAATTGAACCTAAAAATGCCTGAACAATCCTGGCTGCAGTAAAACCTGTGCCGAAAAATTTAAAAATCAGCGCCAGGAAGTACACATAAAGCGGCGCGCGCGGCGCTACGACTCCCTTAACTAGCCAATCCCCTTTTGCCATGCGAAGCGCATATTTATAATGTGACAACGCATCAATAACAGGACTTGAAAAAAACGGGCTGTCTTTATATTGATATATATATACAAGCCGCAAGAAAAACCCTAATAAAAATATTCCGCTTAAAAATAGAAGGTCTTTATACGGAAAGTGTCTTTTTTCTAAAGTGTTGTCAATCATTAATCAAACTCGGTTTTATAAATTTATTGATTATTACTTCAAAAAGAAATAACGGCTTTTTAAAAATAAAAAACCGGTAAACCAAAAAAAACCTTATCGGATTTCTCAATAAAAGTTTGATATTATATTTCCAATAGCAGTTACGCCTGGCAATTTCCAGGAATTTTCTACTGAATTGATCCGTATCAAAACGGGCAGAAAAATAATCACAGCTAAGATCAGCAGAATTCCCAGCCAAATACCCCTTATGTTTACAAATATCATAGATCGCCGTTCCAGGCAAGGGATTTGCAATAAACAAAGAAATTCTATCAAGCTTAATTTTGTTGATAAAGTCCAGCGTATTGAAAATCTGCTTTTTAGTCTCCCCGGGGAAACCAATAATAAAAAATCCGTAAGTATTCAACCCCTCATTTTTAATCCAGCTGGCAACCTCTCTGACTTTTTTCAGGTCAAAATGCTTATTTGCTTCAGATTTAAGCACTTGCTCATCTCCACTCTCAACAGCTAAGGTAAGTTCATAGCAGCCGCTTCGTTTCATAAGCTTTATCATTTCTCTATCCAGAGAGTTTATATCTACCCCGTTAGGCGTATTCCAGGTAAAATTAAATCTTCTTTTTATCATTCCTTCAAAAATTTCTCCGGCGCGTTTTTTATCCAGCGTCAGGTTATCATCAAAAAACTTTATTTCTTTTGCGCCCAGTGCATTTTTAATATATTCCATTTCATTAAGCACATTTTCCGCGGAGCGCGCCCGGTAACGGTTCCCCCAAAACTTAACCGAACTGCAGAAAGAGCAATCGTATACGCAGCCGCGGGAAGTAATCATATTAAATGCGGGAGTTTGCCTGCTCACAATGCCCATCGGCAGGTTTATTTTAAAATATCCATCCAAATCAAGCATCTTCCGTTCGGGAAAAGGGATACTGTCCAAATCATCGATGAAAACTGTTTTCCTGTTTATCCGTACATCAGTGTTCTGCTTGAACACCAGCCCGTCTATATTTTCGAAATCCCCCCCCGAGCTTAAACAATCAAGCAGTTTTTTTAAAGTAATCTCTGCCTCTCCCCTCACAATAAAATCAATATTACCCGAGGCCATGCATTCTTGCGGTAGAAAAGTAGGATGAGCCCCTCCGCAGACTGTGATAATTTCTTTTGAAAAATCTTTTATGGCTTTAAAAATCTCCGAAACAACAGCGAACTGACTAGAAAAGAGACAGCTTATTCCCACAACATCCGGCTGAAATTCATTTATCCGGCCGATAATCTCGCTAACGTTCAGGCCATATACGAAAAAATCTCTGGTTATCTTTTTTTCCTGCCCATATCCCTCTAATGCCGCATCCAGCAATTTTACTTGATAGTCATGTTTTATAACCGCAGCCAGATATGCTATACCCAGAGGCGCCATAATCTGTTTAGGACATTCACGCGAACATACTACCGGAGGAAAAATAAGCATAACCTTATTGATCTTCTTTTTTATTAATTTCATTTGATGAAAATCCTCTTAATGTCGGCAAGAAAAGTCCGAATAGACATAACCGGATGGCTTATAAACATGTTAAAAAATTTATTAAAGAATCTGACAGGATGGCGAATCATCTGCTTCATGTAAAATAAGTTAAATTGTTTTAGGATTAGTTTTTCCACATCTCTTGGCGAAAACTCTTCCGTTTTAATATTCGGCAGATTATACTCAATTTCGTCAAACATAAAACCATCTTTTAAGTAGCCTTTTTTCCGGCAAATCTCATAAAGTTCTGAACCCGGGGTAGGGTTTGCCGCAAAAAAATATGCACTGTCTAAGTCCATCCTTTCTGCAAAGGCAAAAGTTTCTAATATCTGCTGTTTTGTTTCTCCTGGGAACCCGGAAATAAAAAAAGCGTTGACGAATATACCCATTTTTTTTATTTTTTTTACAAGGACCTGTGCTTTTTTTAAATTGATCGGCTTTTTAATAATTTTATCCACTACTTCCTGAACGCCGCTTTCAAAAGCGATAGTCAATTCATAACAGCCGCTTTCCTTCATCAGTTCAAGCATTTCCTCATCAAGGGTCCAGATCGCAATACCATTTGGAGTGTTCGAATGAATTTTTAATCTTCTGTATATTATCCCCCTAAATATCTCTTTTGATCTTTTTTTATCAAAAGTTAGGTTATCATCAATAAATTGGATTTCCTCAAAACCAAACTTGTCCAAAAGAAATTCAATCTCATTTAAAACATTCGTTGCTGATCTTGCCCGGTACATTCTTCCCCAGTAATTGCGCGAAGCGCAAAAAACGCACTGTGCAGAACACCCGCGGCTGGTAACCATGGGGATGCTTATTTTGCTGCGAAAAGTAATACTGAAAGGAACGCTTTTTTTTTCATAAAAATCAAGCGGGAACAGC
>JACQZH010000031.1:4758-18243 GCA_016213925.1 Candidatus Omnitrophota bacterium
TCCTGCTGTGTAAAGCCAAAATACTCCCACTTGCTTTTTGGAGGAAGAATTCTTTGAAATTTAGCCCTGCCGTCAAGCACCTTAACATCAAAATCACTGCGTATGGCAGAAGCAAGATATGCCAGCCCCATAGGAACTTCACAGTGGTGGAAATGCCCGCGAAGGACTTTACCAGGAGGGAAAATCAGCATTACTTTATTAATTTTTCTCATAAATGATTTTTCACTAATATCCTGCTTTTCGTACAATTTATTTAAACCACGCTTAATTTTATCATAACAGCGTATACATTACAAACATACATTACAAACATAAGAATTTGACTTTGCCAAACAGCTATGATAAATTAACGCACTATGAACATAGCTCTTGTACGGCCATCTAAAATCAGCGGTGCTTTTGAGAAAATTCTGATTCAGGAGCCGATAAACCTTGCCTATCTAGGAGCATTTTTAAAAGCCAACGGATTTTCCGTCTTCTTGTGGGATTTCGAAACAGAACATTTTACCCATGAAAGTTTAAGAAAAAAAATAAAAGCGCAGCATATCGAAATAGTCGGAATGACCGCCATGACTCCGACAATAAATAATGCCCATGATATTGCTTTATGCGTGAAAGAAATAAATCCTGATATAAAAGTAATCATCGGAGGCCCGCACGCATCAGCCTTACCAAAGCAAACACTTGATGATTTCCCTGCCTTTGATTTTTGCATCATCGGCGAAGGCGAATTACCGCTGCTTGAACTCTGCCGTAATATAAAAAATAATATCTTCTCGAGAAATATCAGCGCCCTGTCAATGCGCAAAAATAAGCAAATAATTGTTAATGAATCTTTTAATAACATTAATAACCTTGATGAATTGCCCTTTCCCGATCGCGCGCTTTTCAATCCTAATGCTTATAAACATCTCTATGCTGCCGGCATAAATCTGGCAGGTAAACGGTCAACAGTAGTTTTAACATCCCGCGGTTGCGCTCAAAAATGTACTTTCTGCGCGGTACAAAAAACATCCGGCCCTAATGTGCGTTTCAGAAGTTCCGGGAATGTAATTGCAGAGCTTATGGATTGTAAGGAAAAGTTTGGATACAGCCATATTACTTTTGAAGACACAAACCTAACGCTTAACCGGAAAAGATTCATCGAGATATGCCATGGCCTTAAACGCTTAAGGCTAAGCTGGGACTGTCAGACTAAGGTAAGCCTTATTGATGAAGAACTTATCAGCATAATGAAGGAATGCGGCTGTTTAAAAATCGCTTACGGCGTTGAATCAGGAAGCCAGCGAATCCTTGATCTTATGAAAAAAAACATTACCATAACCCAAATAAAAAACGCCTTCCGCCTTACGAGGAAAGCCAAAATCGTGTCCTGCGCTTTTTTTATACTCGGCAGCCACCCCGAGGAAACAGTCTCGGATATTCAATTAACCGAAAAACTCATCAATGAAATCAAGCCGGATGTTTTTCAGCTGGCAATAATCTGCCCTTACCCGGGAACTGAAATTCATACAATTATGCAAAAAGCCGGATTAATCAAAGATATTGACTGGAAAAAATTTAATTTTATGCATTCTAAGCCGCTCTGGGCTACAACGCACATAAACGCGCAAACGCTGAAAAAATATCAAAAAAATATCTACCTGCGCTACATATTCAGCCCCTTTTTCATATTCCAAACGCTGAAAAAACTACTCAACCCCAAAGAAGCTTTTTATTTACTGCGTTTGTCATCATTCATGATACACTATCTTATTTTCGAATCCCGTGATTAATTATTTTCTTTTTTGCCGAAAATTCTTAAAAATTAAACCCAAATATTCAAGAAAAACCTTTTTGTTCCATAAGCACGCCACCATAAGCGGCTAATGCTTTTTTAAGCAGACTCACTTTGTAAGCGCGGAAAAATGTCGTGTAATCTTTTACCTGCTTTATTGGATAAAAAAACCGTAACATTAGGTTTATCCCATCGCTTAGCATAAGCCGCAGCAAAGGAAGATTTTCCGTCTTGCTTTCAGGATGGTACCGGGAAGCAATTACAATCTCGTCACCGTTTCTTAACGCCATAATTAGCTTAGGAAAAATTTTTGCGGGATGCGTCCGGTCACAGTCCAAAGAAATAAGGATATCATCGCCTTGAGCCTGCCTGCATATATCAGTAATCCCTCGGCGGAAAACCTCGCCCACGCCTTTGTTCTTTTCAAAATTTATTACTTCAAGAGGAATCCAGGAAGAACATTGATTCAAAATTTCTGCGGTAGAATCCGTACTGCCGTCATTAACAACGATCACCTTAAATTCTTCTTTGTTGTCTTTTAGAACAGCACTTATTTCTTTTAAAACCGCTTCAATATTCTCTTCTTCATTGTAAGCCGGAAGTAATATGTAAATCATTTTCACTCTCCATAGTTTCTACTACATCCTTAGTAGTGCTTGTGTTAAACTTTTTCGAAAGCTGTTTTATTATATATTCACAAATCTCCCGCCGTTTCACGAAATTACCAATAAACGGGATCTTTATACCGTAGCCATCAAGGTTTAGCGGATCTATCCCGTGGAACAAATAACTTATGTGCATTTTCTTTCTTATTATAGCGTTTAAACCTAATTTAAAATACCATTTTCCAAAAATAAACACATAAGTACTGTGTATCGGCAAACGCAACCCGGGGATTACGGTTATAGGGACTTCAAAAAAACCTTCATTCGAATTTTCGCAAATATCTTTTTCAGACAGCTGATACACAGATAACGGCACCCGGAAAAATCCTGTGCTGCCTGTGTCAAAATTTACAATCCTGCCTTTAAGTAAAGAATGCCCTAATTTAAGAATTAACGGAATAAGCAAAGACGGTATCACCGAAGCATCATATTTATAAGATTTTTCCTTGAGAATTCTTATCGCCCGCTCATCTATACTAAAAGTTGGAGCGCGAAACCCTTTAATATCCGCATTAGGAAATAACTGTTTTAAACATTCATCCGCAAGGATAATCTCTTTTAATAAATCATCTTTAGAAAGTTTAGAAAAATTCAAGGGATGGCTATACGTGTGATTCGCTATTTCATGCCCGGCGTCAAGAATAGTTTTAGCAATTTTTTCATGTTCAGGAATTTTCAGATCCCTTGCCACAACAAAAAAGGTTGCTTTTATACCGTATTTTCGGAATAATTCAAGAAAAAACGGTACGCCATCTTTGTAAACCGGGTCAAAAACATATTCCGGCCCCCTGGTTTTAAGATAACGCTGATATGTCCATATACAGTCTAAATCAACTTGTACTGCTGCCTGCATTCTTCTCCAATATCCTTTTTGCGATTATCTTTGCCTTTAAGGCGCAACTATTAAGCGTTTTTAAATAATACGGTTTTGCTGATAGCAATTCCGGGATAAATATACCTTGCGAAAAATCATCGATGTTAAGCAGGCCTGATAAAAACGCATTATCCGCAACAGGCTCAACATCCTGATCAGAAAAAAAGAAGCTCTTCCTGATCCAGTTATTATTAAAATCAGGGTTTACATTCTTTAACACTGACTTAATCCGATCCAGTCGGATATTTTCGTCTTTTTCTGAAAAAGAGTTACCGCGTGTATACTCCGGAACATAAACAAACGGCTGTCCATTTAATGCAGAAGTATCAATAATAACCAGCGGCGCAGAATCTTTTTCGTCTACTATAAAAAACCAGTATCCTTTTTTTAAAGGCTTTTCTAAATGTAAAAGCGTTGAAGAAACATTCAGGTATTTGATTTGAGGCACGCTGCCGTCCAAAAATTTCCTTACATCCGCGCAAAGGAACTCAACTTTTTTAAAAGGCACACAGCACACTACAGCATCAAAATCCATTGCCTGTTTAAGGCTGCGAAGCTGCCATCCTGACGTGGGATTATAAGTCAATCGATTGATAGGCTCTTTTAGAAAAATTCCGCCGTTGTTCTCTTGGATATGCCGGACAAGGCATTCGTGTAAAACTCCCACCCCTCCCTTAAGATACCCTATCTTTTTATTCTTCTTTTCTTTAAACCTTGCCCATAAATACAATGCGCTAATATCAGCGAAACTGCTGCCGAATTTAAACTCAAACAGCGGCCTGAAATAACGTTCATATACTTTATCCGGACATTTTTGTTTTATCCAGCCTGCAGCATCAGTATTTACTAAAAAATCCATCCGGCGTTCAAGAGCCGCACTGCGCATAAAAGATGCCAGCCGGAATTTATCAGCTAAAGTTAATCCGTCTAATTTTAATAAATCCCAGGGGCTGTTGAGGCTAATCTGCCTGCCTTTGGAGAAAAAAACCTGTTTCGGCCTGGCCCAATAAAGTTTGTCATATAGCCCGAGCTCTTCAAGCGTATTTAAAATATGCTTATCTTCCGCAGAAAAAAAATGATTATACTTTTCAAGAAAATACCCCTGATAATTAAATCCTGCGCTTAAGCCGCCAACGCGCTCAGCCTCTTCAAATACGATTATCTCACAGTGCCGGCAAAGATGAAAAGCCGTTAAAAGCCCGCTGATACCTGCGCCGATTACCGCTACTTTCATAACAACCCTTTTTTAACAAGTTTTATTAAAAAGCGACCCGCACATCCTTGCCTTTGAAATAAGTTCCCTAAAACTAGCCAGCATCTTGAGCTGTTTGCTGATATACGCCGGCCGAAAATAAAAATCCCTAATTGCTTTATTGCGCAATTGCCAGATTCTCTTTTTACTTAAAATCCCGTTTTCCCAAACCGGAAATTTAGTCCGGTCAAAATCATAAATATTTTCAAGCTCCGGATTACCTTTTAAAATATCTTCTCGAATATCTGAGCCGAAATCAGGCACAAATATCGAAAACGAAGCGTAGTCGCAATCAAGTTCTTTGGCAAATTCAATTGTTTCTTTAATGCTTTGTTCATCTTCCCCGGGAAAACCTATGATAAAAAAACCTATTGTCCGTATCTGCAGCTTCCTGCAAAGAGCAAACGCCCGGCGCACCGTATCGTTTTTAACCGGCTTTCCCAGTAAGCCAAGCAAAGCCTCATTTTTTGATTCTACTCCGATTTGTATCGTATGGCAGCCTGCCTGCTTCATTATAAGCGCAACCTCTTCATCTAAGCAATCCGCCCGGCTAAGACAATCCCAGCCTATCCCCAATTCTTTCCTGATCATTTCTTCGCAAAGTAAAAACGCATGTCCGCGCTCACTTGTAAAATTAAAATCAGAGAAATGAATTTCTTTTATACCCATCTTTTTCAGCCCTTCAAGCTCATCAATAATATTCGCGACAACCCTGCGGCAAAAAGGAATTTTCGAACTACTGCAAAACCTGCACTTAAATGTGCATCCCCTGCTCATCAACACACAGCTAAACGGATGCGACCTCGACTGAGGCATGCTATATTTTTTAAGCGGAAAAAGCTTATGCTGGGGCATCGGATAACTGAATTCTCTGGGTTCGATCGAGCTTTGATAATTTATGATCCGGCCCGCGCGGCGAAAGCATAGCCCGGCAAAACTTCCTTCTTCCTGATTAAGGAACCGCAGTATCCCGTTTTGCGTAAAATCAGTAATAATCGCATCCAGAAATAAAAATTTTTCAAGATACTTCTCCGGGGCATGTTTGAGAAAACCGCCGTTTAAAACAAGCCGCACCTCAAAACGGTTTTTTATTTCTTCGAAAAGTTTAAAATCATCATCTTTGCTGGCATTGGAAGTCAACGAGACTACGGCAAAAAAATTTTCTTTAGCGATATGATTCAGGACATGTTCACGGCTTAATCCCTCTACAATAGCATCAATTACCTTAAGTTCGAACTTTTTGCACAGGATTCCGCTTAATACCAGCAGGTCAACAGCCGGCCAATAATAATGCGCCTTTGCTGAAGAACTGCAATATTGATCCCGCAGATAACGGCTTTTCCCCGGAGGGTTTAATAATAAAATTTTTTTCATCAAGTTAAAAGTATAACATAAGTATGCATCATGGGCAAATTAAGATTAGCTTTTTGCCCGCCTAATACAAACGCATTAAATGCGTTTGTATTATTAGTATCTTGCTAATAAAAAAAAACTGCTATATAATTAAAGGCAAAGGAGCATTATGGCTTTTAAACAACGTTTATTGCTAAAACAAGTTCAAAAAATGATCATGACTATGAAGATGCAGCAGTCAATGCACATCCTTCAGTTACCGATCACTGAACTTGAGCAGATTATCGCGGAAGAAATTTCAACCAATCCGGTTTTAGAAGATCTCCCGGAAGATCAGCCAACAGTTAGCTCGGAGCTGGAGCCGGAAAAACCAAAGGAAGATCCGGATTCAACGCTGGAACTGGACTGGTTAAATAACGAAAATGTATGGTTTTCCGAATTTTTTGACAAAAACCAGATTGCTCAGTCAATTGAAAAACATAATTTCCAGGAAGCGCTTATAACACAGCCGCATACACTGCAAGAAGAACTGCTTCAGCAGTTCCGTCTTGTTAGCACCAATGAAGCAGACATCCCTATCGCAGAACAGATAATCGGCAATATTGATGAAAACGGATATTTAAAAGCTGATATCAAGGAGATCGCCCAAACTCTCTTATGCCCTGCGGAAAAAGTCGAACAAATCCTCAAAATTATCCAGGATTTTGAACCTGCCGGGATAGCGGCACGCGACCTCAAGGAATGCCTTTTACTTCAGCTTAAACGCCAGGGAAAAGACTCTTCGCTTGAAGCCATGATCATAAATGACTTTTTGACAGACTTAGCAGGAAAAAAATATATTAAAATAAGCAAAGCCTTAAAAATACCCGTAGACCGGGTAAAAAAATGCGCAAAAAAAATAGCACAGCTTGACCCAAAACCTTGCCGCGGTTATTCAAACGAGGCGATACGCATAATCCCTGATGTGATACTGGAAAAAACCGCCAGCGGATATGACATAATTATAAACAAAAAAGACCTTCCTGAACTTACTATAAGCCAGCTCTATAGAAAAATCCTGAAAGAAAAAAAATGCCCTCAAGAAACATTAAAATTTATAAAAGAAAAATTCAAAAATGCGCAGAATCTTATTGACGGCTTAAAACAGCGCCATCAGACACTTGAACGTGTAGCCCGGTGTATTATTGAGTACCAGCCGGAATTTCTGGAAAAAGGATTTGCCGCACTGATTCCTCTGACGCATAAAGAGATCGCAGACAAACTTGATGTTCATCCTTCAACAGTAAGCAGGACAGTTGCCAACAAATTCATTCAAACACCACAAGGAACTTACCCTTTGAAAAACTTTTTCAGCCAGTCTGTACAATCTAATGACGAAAATATCTCTAACCGAAAGATTAAACTAGCCATGGATGAACTAATCAAAACCGAACCCCAAGAAAAACCATATAGCGATCAGGAAATTGTGGGAGAGCTCACGAAAAAAGGCATAAAGATATCACGGCGCACTGTAACCAAATACCGCAACGCCCTTAAAATTCCGCCCGCGCATTTAAGGAAAAAATAATTCTGTTTTGTTCAACTGTTTAGACCAGGTAATCCTGGAATATTTCAAGTCTACCATACCGATTTTCTTCTTCATTAACCCGTTCGCGCTCAAGATCCATAATTGCGCTTTATTCTCATCAGCAGGTAAAGGCAGGATATAACTCAAATACGCCCCCTTATTTATCCACACCGGATTTTTTCCGGCGGAAGCAACCTGTATTTCATTGCTTCCGTCCGCCTCAATAATCGTCATGCCGTCCCCCTCAAATACAATCTGATTATTCATCGACCAGTCGAGCCGCCCTGTTTTCGGATTATCAAACGATATCTTTTTTAACTGAGCAGAATATACATCGCCTATCCAAACATTCTTTTCACCGGTAAAAGCAATCTTAGTCCCTCCTGGCGACCAGGAAAAATTAACCTTGCATTTAAGATCATCTGTCGTAAGTTTTTTCATGTTCTGGCCGTCCTGATTCATTATCCATATTTGCCCGTCACGCAGAAAAGCGATATAAAGCCCGTCAGGCGACCAGCGCAAACAATCAATCGCCTTCAGTTCGAAAAACGCGGTTAACTGCCTTATTATGAGCGTATCCGACTCTAAAGTATATATATTCGCCGCGCCTGCTTGATTTGTCCCGATAAAAGCGATCAAAACCGAAGCCGGGTTGCATGCCGGTTCACTGGCGATATAATCAATCTCGTCGGCAATAAGATTTGTTTTGTTTTTTCCGTCGGCATCTATCTTCCATATCTTTCCCTCGAAATCGTAAACAATACTGTTGTTATCTCTGGTCCAAACCGGATTATAGCCTTCAGTTAAAACACGCTCAATATCCGTGTTAATACTAACAATATTAATTTTACCTTCCGGCCCTACGCAAACCGCCTGTGCCGGTGTTGTAAAAACAGTAAGCGCCAGCGGAATCATGTTTTGCGCCTTAATATCAAAATTAAAAGTCACAAAATACGATGTTGATGGCAAAAGCGGTTTCAACGGGGTAAAAATCAGCGTATTTTTATTCCAGGTGAATTCGCCTTCCACTTTTGGGAATATCATAAAACTTTTTTCCACTGATTTTTTATCCATAGCCACGCTGAATTCAATGGATATCGGCGCGCGCGTGTCAACATCAAGACTTCCAAATTCCGGAATAATCGCTTTGATATAAGGAATGTCATCCTGCGCGAAAACTAAAACCGGCAAAAATAAAACGCCCATTAAACAGAAAACAAGCATAAAAACACTGGTTTTTAGATTTATTATTTTAGTTTTAAAACAGGACTTCTTTAGCAGCATGATTTTCAGCTCTCGATTACAGTACGCGCACTTCTATTATATTTGATAAAAACAAGTTATTATCGTCAGTAAGCATGAAAACAACTTTATCGTTCAACTTTGCCAGCTTATGTATTTTCAGCAGCCGGACACTTTCTTTCAGCGTCGTGCCTAAATCGGCAAATGCTTTTATCAGTATCGGATATACCCCCCAAAACAATATTAATTTAGTATACACCTTTGGGTCAGAAGTTATCCCAACGATTGTGCAATCCGGCCGCAGCCGGCTCAGCCAGGAAATAGAATTGGCATTAAGCGTTGGAACCATCACCGCCTTTGCTTTGACGCTTCTGGCTGTTTCAACCGCGGAACGGCTTAATGATTCAGTTAATTTTTCATTATCATGCCTGATATTCAAATGCTCCGGAGAATTGACAAAAGCACGCATCCTTGACTCAGCCTTTGCGGCAATCCTCACCATAGTCTCCAGAGCTTTCAGCGGAAAATCTCCAACCGCAGTTTCTTCTGAAAGCATTAAAAGATCCGTCCCGTCCAGAATCGCATTGGCAATATCCGTAACTTCCGCCCTTGTGGGCAGCGGAGAATTAACCATTGATTCAAGCATTTGGGTTGCCGTAATTACCGGGCGGCCGGCTTGATTGCATTTTTTTATAATCTCTTTTTGTAAAAAAGGGACATCTTCCAAATCCGCTTCAATCCCTAAATCGCCGCGGGCAACCATCACCGCGTCGCTAGCCTGGATGATCTCGTCAATCCGCTCAAAAGCAATTTTACGCTCAATCTTGGCAACCACGAAGATATGTTCTGCTTTTTGTTTTTCAAGAAAGCGTTTTACCTTTTTAATATCATTCGCGCACTGGACAAAAGAAACCGCAACAAAATCAATTCCTGCTTTAATACCATAACGCAGGCAATTTAAATCATACGCAGTCACGACATCAGTCTCTAAAACCTTTCCTGGACAGCTTACCCCTTTCCTGGGATAAATCCTTCCCGGTATAATTATTTCGCAAAAAACTTTATCCGGGCATATTTGCGTAACAACAAGTTTCACCAGCCCGTCGTTAAGATAAACAACATCGTTTTTTTTAAGCTGGCGGATAATCGGCCGGTTATTAATTGAAATCCCTCTAGTATCGCCAATTATACTTTTGCCCGTTAAAAAAATTTTTTGCCCCTTTTTAAGTTCAATAAAACCGCTCTTCAGCTCTCCAATACGAATCTTTGGCCCGGGTAAATCCTGAAGAACACCGACAGTCGAACCAAGCTGTTTAGCCAATGACTTAACCATCTGTATACGCACTGATTGATCCTGCGGCCGGCCGTGAGAAAAATTAAATCTGGCTATATCCATGCCAGCTAAAATCATTTTTTTGAGCATTCCGGTTGAATTAGAAGCCGGGCCGATCGTACAAATAACTTTTGTTTTATTCCAATATTGCCTCATTTTTTTTCCCTTGTATTGCGCCAGTGCTCATAAGCAAAATCTATAAGCCTTTGCCTATCATCCTGATCAATCCGATTAACCTTTATCCCCGCGTCAAAGCTATATGTCCACTCCTTACTTCCAGGTTTTATCCAAACTATTTCTCCGTCAAAGAAAACAGGGATTATACTGCCGGGCATCCAAATCTCGAATTTCACCGCAGTGCCTGCTTCCAGTTTGCGGTTAATTGACGCTTTTACTCCGGCACGGGAAAAATCAGTAAGCATTACCAGGCCGGAAATAACGCTATTTTCTATCTGAAATGTCCCTTCCAAAAAAGCTCCCAGACGTAAAAACCTGCGCTTATCTTCCTTCACTTTAATAATCCTCCTGTTTTCTTGCGTTATAACTTTTATAATACCTGCCGGAACTTACCGTGTAGTAGTTTACCATATCCAATGAAAAAATAAAAGAAAAGGAATCCTAACTTTTATTTGTTCTTTCGTATTTAAGTTGTAAAAGTAATCGAAAATTTTTAAGCAATTCACCAATTTAGGCAAATTCATTCTGTGTTTTTGGGTACCTTTTTTAGCGCGATGGATGTCTCAAGCCCATCTGGCGTAATCCGAAGGGCAATTTCTCCCGCATTTTACGGGATAAACACCGCTTCAAAAACACAGTATGGATTTACCGATTGCGCTGTTTTTCAGCAAAAAAATTAGTATTAAGCGTAAACTTCTTCGATTACTTTACGCCACAAATAGTTATGTGGTTTTTATCACCATATTTATGAATGACCTTAAATTTCTTTGCGCTCTCTGCGGTTAAAATTCCATTTTCTCAAGAGCGCGGTTGGCGCAGTAAAGGGAAATAAACACAGTCGCCGCGCTTAAAACGGCAACGAAAATACCGGCAAATAAAATAAGTTTTTTAAAAAAATCCATTCCAATCTGCCCGGTTATCTCAAGATGAAACGGCAAAGCTAATGCCGTTACGTTAATAACAATATATACCAGGCACAAAACCAGCGCTAAAGTGCCTCCGAATCCGGAAACAATCTGCGCCGGATTATCTTCCTTAAAATTCGGAAATACCGTTCCCAATCCGATACACAACCCTATCAGGGAAAACCCCATACAAACTACCAGGCCAATCGATAAAAACATCAGCTCCCTGGAAACATTCAACATACTGTTGGAAAGTAATATCAACGGCAGGCTAATAGATAATGCAGCCGCGCTGTTAAGCCAAAATTTTTCCAGCAGTAAATCTTTTTTTTCAACCGGCGCAAGGCCAAGCATCCAAAAGCGCTTGCCTTCCAGGCTGATTTGAGGAAAAACAAACCTGACCGACAACGAAGCAAGCGTCAGATTAGTAGAAGCAAGATTTAAAAAGCAAATCACGTTTTTCCAAAAAGGCAGGACGCTTTCATATCCCAGGTTTCTGATATTGGCAAAATAGATTGCCAGCAATCCGAAAAATATCGTAAACTGGGACCATTGCAGCGGGTCCCGCCAAAAAGTTTTAATGTCTTTTATCATTATACTGCGTAAAGATTCAGGGATAAACTTAAGCCGGCGGAAAACATTAACAACAATAATGCCTTGATTCTTATAATCCCTCTTATCAATTGAACCGCTGCATTTTAACCACCCTTTAAAATAAACTGCCTTTGCTGTTTTTACCACAACAAGCGAAAGAAATAACGCGTTACTTAAAAGCAAAAGCCACCAAAATAAACCCGCTCTATAATCAGCGGCAATTACCTTAAATAACCCCTCACTAATCCAATAATTAGGCGCAAAAGCCCATTGAGAAAAACCAAAATGCGGAATGAAGTTGGTCAACAGAAAAAGAACTTCGTTTTGCGACCGGGACACTGCTTTGCCCTCAAGTAAAAGCCAAAAACAGCCCAGGATAAAAATCAAACCGGTTAAAGCCCCGATAAACTTATAAAAACGGCTGGGGAAGAACCTGGCAATAAGCATTGTCAGTAACGAACCGAGCGCCGCGCTTATTACGGCAAACGGCACGAAAAATACAAGCATCGAAAAATAAAAAATAAAATTTAATTCCTTAACCACCGCGTAAGCGCCTAAAATCGGAAGTAAAAAACATAAAAACGCCCAAGAACTTAGCACGATACAATCAAGGAATTTCACGAAAAATATTTCTCCGAACTCCAAAGGAAGCGTAAAAAAGAAACTTGTTTCTTTTGCCTTATAACTTGTCGAAAAACAAATGATGCAATTCGAAAAAATAAGCATGATAAACAGCCCCATAAAAAACAGGTACAGCAGCTTATCGATAATCACAAGCCCTAAATGCCCCATTGATTCCAGAAAGATGAACGCGCGGTATGGCACGTAAAATGTGCCGGCAAAAAGCCCGATAAGCATAATCCATATCACAGCGATTTTAAGCGTTGAATGGCGCCTGATTTCCTTTAGCCTATTACGCATCGTCTTAATCCGGAAAATAAGTATTTTAACGGCCCGGTTCATGCCTGCGCCCCTTCCTCTTCAGTCAACCGCAAAAATACATCTTCAAGTTTACCGTTAATTCCCGAGGCCTGGCGCAACTGGCTTAATGTGCCGACAGTTAATAATTTCCCCCGGTCAATTATACCGATACGCTCAGCAAGCTCTTCGGCAACGCTTAATGTATGCGTTGAGAGAAAAACAGTTACGCCTTCTTTTGTCTTTTGTTTAAGAATGTCTTTTACCAGCCGGCTTGCATGCGGATCTAATCCAACCATTGGCTCGTCAATAATCATCACACGGGGTGAATGTAAAAGAGCGGCGGCAAACACAAGCTTCTGGCGCATACCGTGCGAATAAAATTCAATCAGCTGATATTCGCAGCCTTTAAGCGAAAACACATCAAGTAATTCGTCAATAAGCTGCTCCTCGGCGCAAGTTCCGGATCCCGGATATAAGCTTCGGATAAAATCAAGGAATTCCCTGCCGGTAAGTTTATCATAAAGAAACGGCATATCCGGGATATAGCTTATCAGCGCTTTTGCCGCGCAATAGTCTTTTTCTATATCCAGTCCGCAGATCGAAATATGCCCGGCACTTGGTTTTAATAACCCTGTTAACAGTTTAATCGTCGTTGTCTTGCCCGCGGCATTCGGCCCTAAAAAGGCGAAAAATTCACCTTGCGGGATATTTAGGCAAAGATCGTTTACCGCAATCAAATCTCCGAAAATTTTTGTCAGATTTTCAATTTTTATCATTTATAATCTATTACCTCCAGTTTTATTTTTCCTAAAACTTTTATAATAT
>JACQZH010000051.1 GCA_016213925.1 Candidatus Omnitrophota bacterium
AGCTTTAGCTGAGGAGTTAAAAGGAAGAGATTGGAAAGTTGGAATGGTTTTGGCTGGCCGTTATCGTGAATTAGTTAAAAATAGTGGGTGTGATGTATTTTCCCCGCTATTCCCGAAAAGACCGAATTCGAAAATCAGGTCTGATAATACTACGGCATTTACTTATATAAAAGATGGCAGCGGACAAATCATTAGAGATGGATTGACAAGTTTGTGGAGAATAAAAGCGGCTTTAGCAGAATTGATGCTAATTGCTAAAAGATTTCGCCCTGATGTGTTGATTGGCGATATTTCTCTCTTAACCTGGATTTTGGGGAGAAAAGCAAATCTTCCTGTTGTGCAAATAATCCGTTCGATTATGTATCCTGGCCATTCAAAAATAATTTGGTGGCAGGATCCTCCGGAGGGAATGGAATCCCCAAATATAGTTGATGTTTTTAACCCGCTTTTGGGTAAATGGAAAGTTCCGGCAATAAAAAGTGTTGATTGTTTACTTCAGGGTGATTTGTATATTGTCCCAAGCATCCCTGAACTGGAGCCATTGCCGGATAATGCGATAAATACTCATTATGTTGGGGCTATGGCATATAAGCAGAAATTTGAAAATAAACTGCCTCAGCCTTTGTTAAATGACAGCAAAAAACAAAAAGTATATATTACTATGGGCGGTGGAGCTGGGGGAGTTGGCAGTATAGAGTTTTTTAAAATTATTAATACTGCTTTTTCTGATGTGCCGTGGATTACAATTGTATCCAGCGGTAAAAATTTCGAACTCAAAGATATTCCGAGATCATCAGAAAACATTTATTATTATCAATGGGTCCCGGGATCAGAAGTGATTAAGTGTTCCGACGCAGTTGTTTTTCCTGGCGGATATGGGACGATGATGGAAACCATAAAATTCGGGGTGCCGAGTATTATCATCCCTTTTCATAGTGAACAGGAATCTAATGGAAGGAGAATTGAACAAAATAATGCAGGGTGCTTATTAAGTTCTGCATCAGAAAAGAATGAAGATGTGCTTATCCGTTATAAATCTAAATACGGAGATTTTGTAAGCTGCATAAGAAGAAAATTTGATTTAAATACGGATATTTTTAAAAAGACAATAGAAAAAGTGCTCTCATCAGAAAAATATAAAAACGCAGCAATGAAGCTAAGTATAAGCTCAAAAAAATATATGGGGTGCGCTGCTGCGGCAAATTTAATAGACAGCATACTGTAAAAAGCACTGCAGTTTCAAGTGTGTTGTTTTTAAAGGAGAGTTTCATGAAAATAACATTAATTTCCCTTCATCCTGAAATTTTGAGTATAGGGCCGCGTGCATTGTCAGCTGCTTTAAAAAAAGCGGGGTTTAAAGTTGACCTTATATTTATTCCGACTGAGTTTATTTGGTCATCTAAAGGTAGTAATCGAAGTTTTTTTCGAGACAAAGATTCACGGGAATTTATGGAAAATCTAATAAGTGTTTGCAAGAATTCGGGGTTAATAGGTATTTCCTTAGTAGCGCATAGTTTTGTTCAGGCAATTGCAATTACTCAGGGACTGAAAACAAGATTATCAGTCCCAGTTATATGGGGAGGCCCGCAACCGACAGCCCAGCCTGAAATTTGCTTAAAATATGCGGATATGGTTTGTTTAGGGGATGGTGATGAGGCTATAGTTGATGTTGCGAACATGATACAGTCGAATAACTTAAATATTAAAATTCCTAATATAGTTACACAGGGAGGGAATGAAATTATTTGTTACGATGTTAGGCCTTTGGTTCAGGATCTTGATAACTTGCCTGTTCCTGATTGTGATATTATGGGGCAATTTATAGTTAGTGAGAATAAATTAATGAAATTAGATGAGTCGTTGCTTAATAAATATGCTGTTGCCCGGACAGTAGGAGATAAATATGGGGTAACATATTTAGTTGCGACTAGCCGGGGGTGTCCTCATAACTGCACCTATTGTTCGAATGATATGTGGCGGCGGTTATATCCGGGACAGCAGTATGTGCGCCGTCGCAGCCCTTCTTCTGTATGTGATGAGATGGAGATTGCTATAAAAAAAATACCTTCAATTATATCAGTATTTTTTGTGGATGATAATTTTGCTGCGATTAACATTAAAAAGATGGAAGAATTTTTTTCTATTTATAGTAAAAGGATTGGGTTGCCTTTTAGCTGTACCGTAAGTCCGGTATTTGCTACTCAGGATAGGGTGGATATATTGATAGAAAATGGTGTTTTTCGGCTTTCAACAGGAATCCAGTCAGCTAGTCAACGGACTCTTGATTTTTATGAAAGAAAAATTTCCATACCATCTTCTCGTCAAGCAATTAAGATAATGGAGAAAAATGCTAACCGGTTAATGTCCCCTAAAATTGTTACTTACCACTACATCGTGGATAATCCGTACGAGTCTGCGCAAGATATCATAGATACGTTTTACTTTATTCTGGAAAATCATCCTCGCAGAAATTCCGTGATAATGCTTTCTTTATTACCGTTTCCAGGCACTGAAATATATAGGAAAATGAAAGAAGATGGGTTGATTATTGATGAAAATAAACAAATTTTTCAATTTGATTATGGCTGTCTTCAGCCTGGGTTTGCTAAGTATTGGTATGGATTGTATTTAGGAGGATTTCCTGCTGCTTTTCTGAAGGTATTATTAAAACCTTGGATTGTGAATGCGGTTAACAACAAGAGATTGCAGTTGTTATGGGGAGTATTTTTTAAATTATTAGAGTTGATATGTAAAATATTTTTTAAAATAAAAAATACCATATTTTTTGAAAAAGTTTAAAATTAATATTTTGAGCCTAATTGAAAACGGTCAAAATATAACGGATAATTTAAATAAAATATCATGGGCCAGTATAATGGAAAATGAATCAGATAATTTAGTTAAAAATGATACTGATGTAAAAGAGCTCTCTAAAATGGCGGTTAGGGGGGGTGTTTGGGTTTTTATTGCTAGGACTGCTAGCAATGTGTTAGCTTTTCTTAAGTTTATAATATTAGCGCGAATATTAACTCCTTCTGATTTTGGGGTTATGGGGATTGTTCTTTTAATTATTGCAACTATTGAACGTTTCTCCCAAACAGGTTTACAACAGGCATTAATTCAAAAACAAAAAGAAATAATAGAAGATCTCGATACTGTATGGACGATTTTTATTTTAAGGGGCATCGTTTTATCTTTAATTATATTTTTTATAGCTCCGTATATAGTAAATTTTTTTAATTTAAAGAATTCGGACAAAATAATTCAACTTGTTGGTTTTTCAATCCTGCTGCAATCTTTTACTAATATTGGGGTGGTGTTTTTTTATAAACAGTTAGATTTTAAAAAGCAGTTTATTTATCAAGCAAGCGGAGATTTAGCTGAATTTATCGTGGCGATAATTTTAGCGTTTAAATTGCGCAATGTCTGGGCTTTAGTGTTTGGGCTTTTGGCCGGTAGGTTTGTAGTAGTTATTTTGAGCTTTGTATTGCAATCTTATCGGCCAAAGCTTACCCTGCGGTTTAGTAGAATGAAAAAATTGTTGAGATTTGGCAAATGGATCACTGGTTCTAATATTAGCATTTTTATCGGTGGGTTTTTAGATAATATTATTGTTGGAAAATTGTTAGGGGCAGCATCTTTGGGATACTATGCCATGGCTTATCGTATTTCAAATATGCCGGCAAGCGAAATCACTTATGTTATTAGCCAGGTTTCTTTTCCTGCATATGCAAAAATACAAGAAAATAGTTTTCAATTGCAAAAGATTTATTTAAGAATATTACGGTTGACTTTAATGGTTTGCCTTCCTATCGTAATTATGATTTGGCTGCTATCTTCTGACTTCACATTGGTCTTTTTAGGTTTTAAATGGCGCCCTATTATACCGGTAATGCAGATGTTGGCTTTTGCAGGTTTGGTAAAATCAATTGCTTCAACAAGCAGCCCTTTATTTATTGGCAGTGGTAACCCTAAGTTTGAATTTAATATGCAAATTATAAGAGCTGTGACAATGATAATTCTTATTGCCCCTCTTACTCTCAGGTTCAATATTTCCGGAGCCGCTTTAACTGTAATTTTTAGTGTTATTCCTATGTTTATAATCAGTCAAAATTATGTAAACCGAATAGTAAAAATAACATGGGCTCAGTATTTTGGGATTGCTCAATTTCCGTTAATTGGCGGATTATTAATGAGTGGAATTATCGTTTTTTCTTTAAAGGCGCTATCTTTAAATGAGAAGTCATTATTTTCGGGAGGGATTCTTTTGTTTTGTATCGGGATATTAGGCATTATAACATATTTTGGTAGTATTTATTTATTGCAAATTAATCGTAATGATGCTGAATTTAATCAGGATTTTAGATTTATCTATAACGCATTGATTAAAAAGTAATAAGGAAGTTAAGGATGGGCGCAATAGCTGGATATATAAATAGTATTGAGGAAATTTCCGATATTTTGCTGGTAAAAATGGCGGAAACGATAAAACTTTCGCAAAATGTAAATGTTAAAACATGGAATGACCATGTATTAGCAATTTCACAAGCAGGTTATAAAACTTCAAAACCACCTTGCGAGATTATATTTAATGAGAATAATACAATGCTATGTGTGATCGCTGGAGAAATTTTTGATTACGAAAAAAGAAAGTTGGAACTTGCTGGTTTAGGCCATAAATTCAGGTTTTATGATAATTCCGCTGAATTTTGCATACATCTTTATGAAGAAAAAGGCAATGATGCATTCGTAGAACTTAATGGTTCATTTTGTATTGCTATTTATAATATAAAAACAAATGAATTCTTATTGGTTAGTGACCGTTTTTCATCACAACCGCTTTTCTATAGCCTTACTAATAAAAAGACATTATTATTTGGGACTCAAGTGTCTTCAGTCCTTCAGTCTAATGATGTTTCGCGTGAAGTGGATATTAATGCAATTTTTGAGTATTTTACTTTTCTGCAGGTTTTTGGCACTAAAACCTTTTGTAGAAATATAAAAATGCTTGCGCCCGCAACCGTAATGACTTATAAGGATGGAGAGGTATCAGTTTTTAAATATTGGGATTTTAAATATAAAGAAGAGAAACATCCTGAAAGGTATTATGTGGATAGACTAGTAAAAGCCATAAAAATAGCTGTGCAGCGGAGAACTCAGGGGAATGATCGTTTGGGGTTGTTTTTAAGCGGCGGATTGGATTCAAGGATTATTTTAGCTGCTACTGATAAGAATATGGTTTGTTTTACCATTGGAGATTTCGAAAATAAGGAGGTTAAGACTGCAAAAAAAATATGCCAGGTTAAGGGAAATAAACACATTTTTCTTAAACGTGATATAGACCACTATATAAATCTTTTAGAAAAAGCAGTAGATATTGGTGATGGTTTATATTGTTTTACTCATGCTTACGGTGTCGGTTTTTTTGAGCAGATTATCAAGGAATGTGACGTAGTTTTCCATGGTTATGCGCTTGAGCGGTTTTTTAGAGGGACAATGTTCCCGGTAAGAAAAATTTCTTTGTTCGGAACGATTATTTTAAATAGGCTGGATGCCCTTTTGGGGAGTTCTCTTGAGCAGCAAATTTTGAGAAAATTCAAAAACAGTTTTTATTCGCTGAATCCTGCGCAGCTTTTTTTTAAAAATGATTTAGAGATATTCGATAAAACTTTATTGGAATCAATTAAGAAGATAGTGGATGAATCTCGCGATTACTGTTCTAATAAATATGATCAATTTCTTTGGGCTAATACACGGTATCCTCAAGGGTTTGCATTTTTAAACGTTACTTCTATAAGAGCCTTTATGAATGAGCGAAGTATTGTGTGGGATAACGATTTAATGGACCTCCATTTAAAAATGCCTTTAGGCATGAGAACTAACAGCAGGATATGGAAAAAGGCCATTGCTTGTTTGAATCTAAAGGTTGCACGAGTGCCTAATTCTAACCAAGGGTTAAAAATATGGCAAAAGGCAATAAATAGAGTATTGTTTAGAAAACCTTTAGAATTACCTTCTCCAATGTATACTCAAGGGTCATGGCCGAACTTCTTATTGTTCATTCGTCACCATAAAAAAATGCGTGATTTGATTCAAAATGTGATAAATGATCAAGAGAGCATTTCGCCGGATATTTTTGATGTAAAAAGGATTAAACAAATATATTCCGAATATATGAATGGGAAAAATGAATATTCAATATTTTTGTATCTTTTGCTTACATTTGGCATATGGTTTAAAAAGAATAACCTTAAAAGGTTTTGTGATGATCGAAGAAATGAGGGGAGCAATATAAAATGAGCGGTTGTAACTATAGCCTACTTGACAAGATTAAAAGTATCACGGATTTAAAAGCGATGGAAAAAACCGGATTACCGGCATTGTCTGAAGAAATACGGCAGTTTATTATTGAGAACGTTTCAAAGAGCGGCGGGCATTTGGGCGCATCTTTGGGAGCGGTTGAGTTTACGGTTGCTTTGCATTATCTATTTGAGAGCCCAAAGGATAAGATTATTTGGGATGTCGGCCATCAAAGTTACGCGCACAAGATACTCACCGGAAGAAAAGACAGATTCCATACTTTAAGGCAGTATCAGGGGATCAGCGGATTTCCTAAAATAACAGAAAGCGAACACGATGTTTACGGAACAGGGCATTCATCGACTTCAATTTCCGCTGCGCTTGGTTTTGCCAAGGCGCGCGATTTAAAAAAGGAAAATTATGATGTAATTGCGGTTATTGGCGACGGGGCTATGACCGGAGGCAATGCTTTGGAGGCAATCAATCAGGCTGGATATCTTAATACTAGAATAATTGTAGTGCTTAATGATAACCGGATGTCTATCTCCGAAAATGTAGGAGCTTTATCGTTATATACGCATCGAATTCAGCATACTGATGTGTATCATAATATTAAAGAAACTTTGCAGGAGCTTATAGAAAAAGGAGATGAATTAAAGGAGAAGTTGATTGAATTGAAAAGATATTTAAAAGAAGTTGGTTCTCCGGGATTGCTTTTTGAGAAACTTGGCTTCAATTATATGGGCCCTGTGGATGGGCATAAAATCGAAGATATCCTAGATATTTTTGAACAGGCAAAGCAGATTAACGGGCCTGTGCTTGTTCATTTACTTACAACAAAAGGCAAAGGATATTCTTTTGCCGAAGATAATAAGGCCAAATACCACGGGGTAAATCCGTTTAATATTGAGGACGGCAGTGATATCGCTTGTGACGGAGCGCTTTCTTATACGGAGGTTTTTGCCGATGCTTTGGTTGAACTTGCGCAGAAAGATGCTTCTATTGTTAGTGTGACTGCGGCCATGCCTGACGGGACAGGGCTTTATAAGTTCCAGAAACGTTTTCCTGAACGGTTTTTTGATGTGGGCATTGCCGAACAGCATGCTGTTGTTTTTGCCGCCGGGCTTGCTTGTAAAGGGATGAAGCCTGTGTGCGCTATTTATTCGTCTTTTTTACAAAGAGCTTATGATGCGATTGTCCATGATGTTTGTTTACAGGAGCTGCCTGTTGTTTTTGCCATTGACAGAGCAGGTATTGTCGGTGCTGATGGCCCGACTCATCACGGTTGTTTTGATATATCTTTTTTGCGGCATATTCCTAACCTGACAATAATGGCGCCTAAGGATGCGGATGAACTTAGGAAGATGTTATTTACTGCGATAGGTTTAAATAAGCCGGTTGCTATAAGGTACCCCCGGGGATGCTGCTTTCTTAATCATGAGAAAGAATTAGCAGTTCTTGAAATAGGAAAGTGTGAAATAGTGAATGAGGGGAATGACCTTACGATTGTTTCTATTGGAACAATTTTCGAAGAAGCATGTAAAGCTTATAAAATACTTTCTAAAAAAGGTATTTCAGCTACACTTATTAATGCCAGATTTGCTAAACCAATTGACGCAAAGATTATCGAACATATAGGAAAAACAGGCAAGGCAGTGCTTATTGAGGAGAACGCCTTAAAAGGCGGATTTGGCAGTGCTGTGCTTGAGAAGTGCCAGGAAAATAAGGTAAACGCTAAAGTCAGGCTTATTGGTATACCGGATAATTTTATCGAGCAAGGGCATCAGCAATTGCTCAGGAAAAAATACGGATTAAGCTTTGAAAATATTGTTAATATTGGAGAGGATCTGCATGCCGGACGATAAGTATTTGAATAAGAGCGATGATTTGATAATTGTTGACAAAGAAGACAATATACTAGGATATAAAAGTAAGGATGATGCCCATCGCAAAGAAGGGGGGCTGCATAGGGCATTTTCGATTTTTATTTTTAATGACCAAAGGCAGTTATTGATTCAGCAAAGAAGCGAAAAAAAATTATTATGGCCGCTTTTTTGGTCAAACAGCGCTTGTTCTCATCCGCGGCGCAATGAAGAAATGCAAGCTGCTGCGCAGCGCCGCTTGAAAGAAGAGCTGGGAATAAATGTCCCTTTATTTTATTTGTTCAAATTTGAATATTCAGCTAGGTATAAGGATATTGGCGTAGAGCATGAGCTTTGCGCAGTTTTTATCGGCAGGGCAAATAAAGCGCTTGAGATCGATAGAGATGAGATTGCTGACTGGAAATTCGTTGATTATAATGAAATATCTGTTGAAATTAAGCAAAAAGGGGATATTTATACCCCATGGTTTAAGATCGAGTGGCAAATAATGCAAGATGATTATTTTCAAATAGTTAATAAGCTATTTACCGGAAAGCATCCGCTGTAAAAAAACTAATCATATTTTTCTGCCTGTTTTAATTTGCAATTTTCTAAAAATAGTGTATACTTACCATTCTATATCTAAATTGTTCAAAGTAAATATATGAATGTCCAGGACATACTATGACTGTCTATTTTTTTCTACATTGTGTCAGTATGCAGGGACAAAATATAAAGAATCTAGATAAAGGCAAGTAAAAAATTTATTTTTAACATATTGCAACTAAATTAGATACATAAGAGAGTTATAATTTTTTTTC
>JACQZH010000052.1 GCA_016213925.1 Candidatus Omnitrophota bacterium
CATTATACCGGTTAAAAAGTTCAATGCTTGCCGGATAGAAGACCTTGTTTATGAAGAAATTTACAGGGACCGGACTTATATTTATTTTGTGGTTTTTGAGCGTGGTGAAAAAACTGATATTGATTGCGATGAATTTTTCTACCCTGAAACGGATTTAGGTTCTCTGGAAAAAGAGAAAGATGATTTTAGAAGCTTAAGACAGGAAAAAATAAAAATTTTAAGAAGCTTTTTTAACCGGCTGGATGAAGTTGAAGAATATTGTTCTCAGCTGGAAAGCGAATACGCGTTTTTAAATGTAAGCGCAAATTTGAACAATGCGGTTGAAGGAACGGTGAATATTATAAACGGCTGGGTTCCGTCTTCTGCAAAAAACAGGATTGAAAAGTTTTTACAGGAGCAAAACGCGTATTTTTATTTCGCGAAGCCTCAAGCAGGGGAGCCGGTACCAATACTGCTGAAAAATAACTGGTTTTCGAGGTTATTTGAACCGATAACTAAGATGTTTTCTTTGCCGCATTATGCGGAACTTGATCTGACGGCTTTTTTCGCGCCGTTTTTTACTTTATTTTTCGGGCTGTGTTTAGGTGACGCCGGTTACGGGTTATTGATTTTTTTTGCGGCGCTGTTCGCGCATTTTAAATTATCAGAAGATAAAAAGCCTATAGCTAAATTAATTATGATCCTGGGTGTTTCCACATGTATTTTCGGCGTATTAACAGGGACATTTTTTGGCATTCCTCTAGTTGAAATCGAGATTTTTCGAAAAATTGTTTTACTTGATCAAACCAGGATTTTTTACGGTGCGCTTATTTTAGGAGTAATTCAGATTATTTACGGTATGTGCATAAAGGCTTTAAACCGGATAAGGATGTATGGTTTTATGTCTAGTTTATCCACATTTGGATGGATTTTTCTGGTTGCCGGTTTGACGCGGCTGGTGGCAGGTACTATAGCGGAATTGCCTAAAGCTCAATGGGCTGTCTTATGCTTATATTTTGGCGTGGTTTTAATTTTGTTGTTTAATGACCTTAAGGCGAATATTTTTATAAGGATTGGAAAAGGGCTGTGGGAGTTATACGGTATTACCGGAGTCTTCGGAGATGTGTTAAGTTATATCCGCTTATTTGCGTTAGGTGTTTCCAGCGCGATCCTTGGCTTAGTTTTTAATGATATTGCTTTTCAATGTAAAACGATTCCGGTAATCGGTTTTTTTGTGACGTTTATGCTGCTTGTTATTTTACACGGCATAAATTTAGCTTTGAGCGCGCTTTCCAGTTTTGTTCACCCTTTGCGTTTGACGTTTGTGGAATTTTATAAAAGCGCGGGGTTTGAGGGCGGGGGCAAGGCTTATGATCCTTTTAGACAGATCAAAGTTAAATAAAAATTTAAAGAATAGAAAGGAGTAAAAATGGAACTGAATATTAATTTTATTGTAGCTTTTTTGGGTATTGCTTTAATGATAGGTATGTCCGGGTGCGGCAGTGCTGTCGGTTGTTCGATTGGAGGTTCGGCGACAGTCGGCGCTTTAAAGAAAAAAGAGGAAGCATTTGCGTCCTATCTTGTGCTTAGCGCTTTACCAGGGACTCGAGGCTTATACGGGTTTGGAGCATTTTTTATCCTAGGAGCGGATGTTTTCGGAAAAACCATGATCCTGGCTGTATTCCCTGAATTATACGCGATAGTAGCTTTTGCGGTTTGTTTTTTGGTCAAGGGTATTATTGCATAGTTATCTAAACGCTATGCGTCAAGCGCTATAAGGGGGGGCAACCTATGGAAACCGATATAGTTGTGGTAAAAATTCCCAAGGACGCTAATGTCATAATCGGGCAGGCGCATTTTATTAAAACAGTCGAGGACGTTTATGAGGCTTTGATCGGAAGTGTTCCGCAGATCAAATTCGGCCTGGCTTTTTGCGAAGCTTCCGGTGCCTGTTTGGTCCGCTCGGAAGGTAATGACGATGAGCTGAAAAAAGCAGCTGAAAGATGCGCAATGAACATATCTGCCGGGCATAGCTTTATTTTGTTTATCCGCAATGCGTTTCCGATAAATGTGATGAAAGCTTTAAAAGATGTCCCTGAAATCTGCCGTATTTTCTGCGCAACTGCTAATCCCTTGGAAGTTATTATAGGACAGACTACGCAAGGCCGGGGTATACTGGGTGTGATTGACGGATATAGCCCTAAAGGCATAGAGAAGAAAAAAGATATCAAATGGAGAAAAAATCTGCTGAGGGCTTTCAAATATAAATTGTAAGAGAATAAATATGGGGGGTGGCATATGAAAGAGGAATATATGAATGAAAAAAGTACGGATGCTCAAGAAGAGATATTTGGCCTGCCTGTTAATCAGAAAGTAATGTTTTCAGATCATAAGGATAATTATAAAAAAAGGATAGAAAAATCACAGATTAATCTCCTAAAAAAAACCGGTTATCTTAAGCTATTTCTTCAGGGAAACGAAAAGATATTACGCATTGGCTCCGGCTGCTCTCCGATGGGGTTCCTGGAACAGATGTTAATGGGCTGGATGATCGTTTATATGAAACGCGCGTTGTTTGTACTAACGGATAAACGTATTCTGCATATACCGACAAAAAGCGATTTTACCTATAAAAATTCCATTGCCCAGATATTGTACGCTGATTGTCAGGATATCTCTGTGCGCGGGAGCACTCTGCGTTTAAAATATAAAAACGGAAAAAAAGAAAATTTTACCTATTTTACTGAAGCAAAAAAACTTAAAAGCCTGCTCTCCTGCGGAGTAATATCTTTAACCGGTGAACAAAGCGCTTATGGTAAAAGAACGCATCTTTGCCCTAGGTGTACTGCTGAACTTGAACCCGGCAAGTATGTATGTTCAAAATGTGAGCTTGTTTTTAAAAGCAAAGACGCAGGGAAAAAGATTTCTTGGATTTATCCTGGAGGAGGGTACTTTTATACGCGCCATCTGTTTTTAGGCATAGGCGACGCGATTACTGAAGTTATTTTGCTAGTATTAGTGGTTAATTCTTTTGTCGACACTGTAAGCGGCAATGGCGAGGCTGTGTTTGCGTTTGTTGTTTTTGGGATTATCCTTATTTTTGAAAAACTTACCACAGTATATGAGACAAACCATTTTGTGAGCGAATATATTCCGCGGGACAAAAACATTGAACCGGTTAGTAAATAGTTAGGCAGTATAATTTTTTTGAAAGGTTGATTTAATATGGGGAAAATACCTGAAATATTATATCACTATACAAACCAGAAGGGGCTTTATGAAATTATCAACTCAAAGTCTTTATGGATGTCAAATATCGCATATTTAAATGACGCTGAAGAACTTAATTTCGGATTAAAACTTATAGAGGCCATGGCCAAAAAATACGCGGAAGAAACTGTTATAAGAAAATTCGTTAATGAATTATTAAAAGTGCTGGCTAAGGAAGTGAATATTTGTGTTTTTTCCTTTAGCGCGGAAAGGGATAGCCTTGGGCAGTGGAGAGGATATACAAAAGAAGGGGCGGGATATAATATAGGCTTTGATTATAATAAGCTGTCGGATTTGCAGGATAAGCTTAAGTTTAAGATCAGCCAGTGTGTTTATGATCCTCAAGAGCAGGAGGCGCAGATTGACAAGCTGTTTCATAATAAGTTTTCTGAAAAAAAATTTGAGGAGGTAAAGGAGCATATTGTTGATTGGGCATTTGACCTGGTAGCTTTAGCTACTACTTTAAAAAACAGGCATTTTGAAAATGAATCAGAATGGCGTTTAATTACAGAGCCGATACATATAAAAGACAAAAATTATAAGACCCGGGCGGATAAAAAAGCTTTAATCCCTTATTTTAAGCTTGATTTACAGGATCTGCCGGTAAAGGAAATTCTTGTCGGCCCTTCGTGTGAACGGCCGAATTTACTTAAGTCTTCAGTAGAAATTTTTTTGGAACAGCAAAATATACTGAATTGCCCGGTGAGCATTTCAAAAATTCCCTATAGGCCGTTGTGATTGTATAATTTGTAAAGTAAAAGATTGATTGTAAATAGATACAGTACTTTTATGAGTAGATATTCTGTCCTAAAATCAATTTTATTCGCTGCGATTGCCTTGTTTTTCATATCAGCTTTTCAGAAAGACAAACTGCCTTCCGAATCTGAAATTTTCGAAGAATTGTATCAGGACCCGATTCAAAGGGAAACTCAAGCCCCGGAATTTAAAGTGCAGCGGAAAAATATAACTTATACTATAAAACCTATTGCGGAATATGAGCTTTATGGTATGGTTGTCTCATATTTTAATTCATCGACTTGGTGGAATATTTATCATCCTAAATGGAAGGATTATATTAATAAAAAAGATATTTGCGTTATTTGGGCAGATAATCTCAAAGAGCATATTTATAATAAAATGAAATTTAAAAGTACAAGTTTCGAATGTTCGTATTTTACTAAAGATAAGCAGGCGTGGAAGAGTTTTAAGAAGAATTGCCTTTCGAATAACCATCTTTTGATTCATGATGAAGAGGTAGGTAAAAAGATAATATCTGCAGATATCGGCGACCAGATTTTTTTTAAAGGTTATTTAGTCGAATATTCACATAGTGAGGGTGAGTTTAAAAGAGGTACAAGTCTGACCAGAGATGATACTGGGGCTTGGTCATGCGAAACAGTTTATGTGAATGATTTTAAAATTCTTAAAAAAGCTAATACGTATTGGCGCAGGGGACATGTGATTTCTAAATATCTGATTGTTTTGTGTCTGATTTTATTACTGATGATGCCTTTCTTTTAGCGAAATAATCGAGTCAGTTCGAAATTCGAAACTAATTGAAATAATGAAAAAAAGAAAACAGTTGCTTCTTAAAGCTGGGATTGACTTTTAAACTTTATATGATATAATTTGTCTACGTATTAAGCGGCAATAAGTGGCCTCATCGTCCCCGCCGGCATTGCCGGCGAGGTCTCGTCCGCCAAGCAGGGCTTAGCGAGACGGATAGCCTGTACGCTTCGTTGGGGACGAAATATTTAGATTTTGTAAAACATTGGCCTCATCGTCTAGCCTGGCCCAGGACGTATGGTTCTCAGCCATAAAACAGGGGTTCGAATCCCCTTGGGGCTACCAAATAATAAAGTCCGTGTTTTTGCGCGGATTTTTTATTTTGCATAGGCGGACGCGGTCTGTCAGTGATTTACCCCGTTAGAAATGGTATTTGGACAACTCGAACTATTTCTAACGGGGTTAAAATGTCATGTCATGGTCAATTCAATAAAAAAGAATTCTTTTTGACGGTTCCCTATGGAGAAATAAGCAGAATCTGTGTTTGATTTGCGATATATCACATATGTCAAGTTATCTACGCAGTATATAACTTAGCATACGCAGTGTACAGTCATGAAAAAAAAGCTTGCAAATAAAGCCGTTTATGGTATATTAGGTACGCATAGTTATTCACCCTGTTTACAATAAAGCAGATAGGATATATCAATGAATAAAATATCAGGAATCGGTGGAAAAAATCGAATACTCTTGGATATGATTAGTCGATCCGGGAAGAATCTGTTCTCTGTTAAAGACGCCGCAAAAATTTTGGGATTACCAGTAAAGAATACACGCCTATATCTTGCCTATTTTGCGCGGCGCGGATGGCTTTCAAGAATAAAGCCGGGACTATATATTGCGGTTCCTCTTGGCACGGTTAATCCTCAGGAATACAAAGAAAATCCTTGGATTGTGGCAAACCGAATTTTTTCGCCTTGCTATATCGGCGGGTGGAGTGCGGCAGAACATTGGGGGCTGACAGATCAAATATTCAGCAGCATATTTGTTTTTACCACGCGTATGTTTAGAAGAAAAGAAATAACGATTCAGGGGACGGATTATGTTTTGAAATTAGTTCGTAAGAAAAATATTGGCCATACAAAGGGTGTTTGGATAGAGAATGTTAAGGTGCAGATTTCCAATCCAACACAGACAGTGGCAGATGTTTTGGACGACCCTATAACAGGCGGAGGGATACGTCATATTACCGAGATCGTTGTGAATTATTTTGGCTCGGAACATCAAAGCGATTCTGACCTAATGAAGTATGCCGCAGAAAAGAAGAATCGCACCGTATACAAGCGTCTTGGGTTTATTCTTGAAACCATGAATATTCAGTCACCGGAGATTATTGAGACATGCCGGAAGAATATCAGCGCCGGATATTCAGTGCTCGACCCGGCGGTTGAGAACAAAGGCACGTTTAACCGTAAATGGAATTTGCGAATTAATGCAGAGATTCAGAAATGATCACTAATCAAGAACTGCGGAATTTAGTTACCGAGTGGCAACTTCGCGATGATGTAATCGAAAAAGATTATGTTATTGGATGGCTTTTATGGGGCATTGGTTCCGACCCCGACTTAGGCGTTCACTGGGCGTTTAAAGGCGGCACCTCTCTTAAGAAGTGTTATGTTGAAACGTGGCGGTTTTCAGAGGATTTGGACTTTACGATAATCCCGGGCGGGCCCGATAAACCTGAAACTATCGAGCCGATTATTAAGCGAATCCTTGAGCGCGTTCATGATGAATCGGGAATTGATTTTTCAATGAAACCGCCCGCATTTAAACACGCGGATAAATATCTTTATACCGAAGGAAGTATTTACTATCGCGGGCCCCGCAACGCGCCCTCTCCGGCAAAGGTTAAATTAGACATAAGCGGATTAGAGAAGATTGTGCGGCCAACCGTATTAAGAGAAATATCCCATTCTTATAGCGATACGTTGACTCGGCCCGCGCAAGTGCGTTGCTATGCCTTCGAAGAGGTTTTCGCCGAAAAACTACGCGCTATGGGTGAGCGCGGCCGCCCGCGCGATTTATATGATATCGTTCTATTGTTTAGGCGTCGTGACCTTCAGTCAGCGCCGCAGATAATAAAAGAAGTGTTGATTAGTAAATGTTCTTCAAAAGGCGTTCCGGTTCCCACTCTTGATTCAATACAGAACGCTACGACGAAAAACGAGCTTATTAGTGAGTGGGATAATATGTTGGGGCATCAATTACAAACGTTGCCTCCTTTTGAAGATTTTTGGGATGAGTTGTCTAACATATTTGGCTGGCTTAATGAAACCTATAAACCGCCCGTTCTTACTGATATTCCAGTTAAGGCGGAACAGAAAACCGTTTGGACTCCGCCTCCCACAATCTGGCAATGGGGGCTTGGTATTCCGCTTGAATCAATTCGATTTGCGGCGGTCAACCATTTATGTGTTGAATTGGGATATAGAAAAGAAAGCGGGGAATTTTCTAATCCTGTCATTGAACCATATTCATTACGCCAGACGCAGGACGGGAATAAGATTGTTTATGGAGTAAAAACCGAAACAGGAGAAGTCCGGGAGTATCGAGTCGATCGCATACAGAGCATCAAAGTAACGACAAGGGTTTTTAAGCCGAGATACAGGATTGAGTTTTCATCGTCAGGAGGCATTCACGCAATACCTACTGAACGAAAAAGCGGACTTAGTTCTTTTGGCGGGTATGGATTATCCGGGCGCTCGCATCGAACGTCCAGTAGATCAAGGACAGCAAATCCATTTGGCATGAAATATGTTTTTCAGTGCAATATGTGCATGAAGAAATTTACCAAATCGACGAATGACTCGACGTTGCGTGCGCACAAGAATTCATATGGCATGCAGTGTTCGGGCAGGCATGGATATTTGGTTGGGAATAAGTAGAGAGAAGACAAGGCTTTATTTGTGTCATTAAGTGTAGGGGGCGAGGAAAAGGTCGTAGTAGGGTCGTAGGAAATGAGGGGCTAAGTGAGGGAGTAAAATTATTAGTTGAATACATCAGAAAGAATCCTGGGCAGAGGGTCCCAAATATTTCACACGCTATTAATATTGCGCCTAAGACCCTTGAGCGGTGGTTGAGGAAACTAAAGAGCGAAAGAAAAGTAATTTTTAGAGGTAGTGCTAAAACAGGTGGATATTGGGAAGTGGCAAAGAAATGACGGAAAAGAAGAAAATATCAGGCATAAAGAGCTGACTGCCGGGTAATACTTCGGGTAGGATGTTAGCACTTAACAGTTTACTTATTTCTAAATGGTCGAGAAGAAAGAAAACAATGAAAGACAAATTTTTGTCGATTGAACGATATGGAAAAAGGTATGTTGTTGGCATCCTGCAAAAACAAGCAAACAAAAATATCTGCCTGACTAATTCCTACGAAGCTTTAAAATTTTTCTTTTCAAAATCTTTCTATCGCGGCAGAAGAGATGAAATTTCCAAAGAATTCCAAGATAGAGCCATAAAGACACTGGATGGTTATTATTCGGGAGTAATCAATGAGATTGATTATCAGGTGCTTGAATCTTTATTATATGCAAATAAGGTAAACAATCGTAAAGATCGAGAGATGGTAATAGCTGTTATTAAGTTTGCATTAAAAGTGAATAACCACAATGTTGTGGTTCATTCGATTGACGGGATTCGTAATGGAAAAACTGAAGATGTTTATAATCAATTGGTTGCGCTCCCTGAAATTGGGCCTAAGTTGGCAGGCTTATTTTTGCGCGATATTGTTTTACTTTATGATTTAAAGAATTTTTTAACAATGGACGCGGAAAAATATTTGCAGCCGGTTGATACCTGGGTGCGTCAGGTGGCAGAGAAGTTAGGAATAATCAGTAAAGGTGATAAGGATCCTATTGCAATTAGCATGAAAATTGTTAATCAATGCCATGACTACTCTGTTTGTCCATTATTGTTTAATGCTGGGGCATGGTATGTTGGCGCGCGGTCTTTTGAACTGTTATGGGAGCAACTATGAAATATGTTTTTATTAGGCATAATTTTAAAGCTAATTTAGAAGCATTAAATGAGTTATGGATGAGAAGGCTGGTTGCTGTGCATTTTGATGATGATTATAGTACAAACCCTAGAGACTACGACAATGGTGGCAGGGTAGCACTGACCAGATTATGGGATTATTGTAAAAACGGGGCAGTAGTTGGAGCTTATTATCAACAGCTAAAACCGGCATTAACACTTGTAGGAGTTATAAAACCAGATTCAACGATAAAAGCTGAAAAGATAAAAAATAATATATATAAAGTGGTTTCTCTCCATGACGTCAAAGAAGTTAAGTCGCCATTATTATTGGCTATTCAACCTAGACAAGGAACTATTACAGAATGGCCATCTGCTGAGAAATGCTTAGAAACAATAATAAGTGGGAAGGTACTTCCTTTAGATGTCAATTGTTTATCCCCAAATCAGCTTGAGGTAATATGCTATGAGTATTTGAGGAAGAAAAAAATACTAAGAGTTCTTTTGATGCCGATTGGCAGAACCTTGCGTGATGTGGATATCTGGGGGATTGATGATAAGGGGCAGGTCGTATTAGCACAGGTAACATTTGCCAAGAAGTCGAAAAATATTAAAGAAAAGATTGAGAAATTAAAGTTACAAGGAGCAAAAAACGATAAATTATTTTTCTTTGGCCGTTTGGAGCAAAAGATAGATGATAAAAATATGGAATATATTTCTATTGAAGAGGTTTTTGATGATCTTAAAACCAGTAGTGAAACAACGTATTTATCAATGCTGCAGAAAATGGTAACCTACGAAATAGTAGGGTAAAATAGAATTTTATCGAATAGCAATATTCTTTCTTAACAATTAAACCTGTAGTTTTTACAACGGTATGATGCTGGATTTGTGGAGTTTTTATACGACGGGGACTGCGGAGTTGAATGTCAAGCACGCAATTGCCAAAGGCGTTATTTTAAAGAACTAAATCAGCCTGGGGATTTTAGAAAAATTGAAATGAACAAAGATAAGCTTTTAATCGAAGTAAAGATTAAGCAAATCGAAGAGCAAATCGCAATGCTGACGAAGCTAAAATCGCAGTATGCCGAAAAGCTCAACGGTTTGAGTAGCGAAGAATCCTTTGTCTCGAAGCCTATAGATAACATCCCATTGCCTAAGGATCATACGCTTTTACTTAAAGATTATTTTCGTGGCCGTGAGGATGTTTATGCCAAAATGTGGGTTAATAACCGAACGGGTAAACGCGGATATAGCCCGGTATGTAAAAACGAATGGGTTCAGTCTCTTTGTCGCAAGACTGCTATTAAGTGCTCTGAGTGTCCGAGTCAGCAGTTTCTGCCTTTTGACGAGGTTGCTATTAGTCAGCATTTAGAAGGACGGCAGGTGATAGGTGTTTACCCTATGCTTAAGAACGAGAGTTACAATTTTTTGGCGATAGATTTTGATAAGGAAAATTGGCTTGAGGATATTCGGGCGATTATGGCGACTTGTTGTGAAGAAGGAATTTCAGCGGCAGTGGAGCGGTCGCGTTCAGGAAGCGGCGGGCATATCTGGATATTTTTCAGCGAAGAAGTTCCGGCAATTTTAGCGCGTAAGCTTGGAAGTTCTTTGATCACCAAGACCATGGTCAAGCGGTATCAGATAGACATGAAAAGTTATGACCGGATATTCCCAAATCAAGACACAATGCCAAAAGGCGGATATGGAAATTTGATTGCATTTCCGTTACAAAAAGAAGCTATGCGGAGGGGAAATAGCGTTTTTATTGATGATAGTGGCGCGCCGTATCCTGACCAATTGGTTTTTTTATCATCTGTCGGTAAAATGTCTTATCGCGATGTTGAGGCGCTTGTGGATGAGGCATCAAAGACTGGCCAAATTATTGCTGTGCGACAGAGCCCGGTTGAAGAGGATGACGAGCCATGGATGCGCTTGCCTTCAGGAAAACGGCGGTTTAAAGTCGATATTAGTGAATTACCGGAATCATTGGATGCTGTTCTTGCGAACCGGCTCTATATTAAGATTGGAGAAGGCCCTTCTGTTTTGTTCAACCAGCTTAAGCATTTGGCCGCATTTCAGAATCCCGAATTTTACAGAAAGCAGAGGATGCGCTTCTCGACGCATGATACCCCGAGAGTTATTTGTTGCGCGGAGATTATGGATGGATATTTATCCTTGCCGCGAGGGTGCTTAGATGATGTTAAGGCTTTGCTTTGCGAGTATGGCGTACGGCTTAATGTTAACGACAAACGATTTACCGGACGGGAGGCAAATTTTGTTTTTAATGGCACGCTCACAGAGGAACAGGATAAGGCGTTAAAGGAAGTACTGGATTCTGACTTTGGCGTGTTTGTCGCTCCTCTGGGTATGGGAAAGACAGTTTTGGCGCTTGCCGCGATTGCTAAGCGAAAGACGAATACCTTAATTCTTGTTCATCGCAAGCCTCTGATGGATCAGTGGCGTTTACAGGCATCCTCACTTTTTAATATCAATAAGAAAGAGATTGGTCAGATAGGCGGAGGGAAGAATAAGTCGAACGGTGTTATTGACATCGCTATGGTCCAAAGCATGGATTTATCAGTTGGCGTAAATGACCGTATTATGGATTACGGTTTTGTTATTATTGATGAATGTCATCATGTCGGCGCCGTGTCGTTCGAGAAGGTTTTGGCGCAAGTTAAAGCGAAATATGTGTTGGGGTTAACTGCGACACCATATCGGCGTGACGGCCACCAGCCGATTATTCATATGCAGTGTGGGCCTATTTGTCATCAGATTAAGCGGAAGGATCTTTCTGAGCATATCGCGAGTTCACAAGTTATCCTGCGGTCAACCGAATTTGAATATCCGTGGTCTGATGATTCGCGCATATCCGATGTATGGGGTGAGTTACTCAAAGATAGCAGGCGCAATGATATGATTGTTAATGATATTCTTAACATCGTGGATCAAGGGCGGTTCCCTTTGATTCTGACGGAGCGTCGTGACCACCTGGAGATTTTAGAGGAGCGCTTACGGGATAAGGTTGATTTTCTCGCGGTATTGTATGGAGGAATGGGGCGAAAGAATCAGCGAGAAATATTTGAGCGAATTAAAGAAAATGCCGATGGTACTCGCAGGGCTATTTTAGCGACAGGTTCATATATTAGCGAAGGTTTTGACGAGCCCCGGTTGGACACGCTTTTTCTGACGATGCCAAGCTCTTTCAAAGGCAAGATTGTTCAGTATGCAGGGCGTTTGCACAGGTATCATCATGACAAGCATGATATCCGGATTTATGACTATGTCGATTCTCAATTACCGGTTTTGGAGAGGATGTTTAAGCGTCGTTCTAAGACGTATAAATTATTAGGGTATGAGATTAAAGAGTCGGCTGGGCGTTGACGGCCAATAGGTTTACAATGGGCTCAAACGGCGTGCCAAAGCGTCACTGCGCGTTATTCCTGTTGATTCTTGGCAGGAAATCGCATATAATTGAGCTATTCGTTCGTTTCACCCCACAGGGGTACCCCGACAAGCGTGATTAAATCTCTTCGAGATTTAATCAGTCGGTCCTTCGGGCAGATTTTGCTGGATGGAAACGAGTGCAAAATCTGGGTTAGAACGGTATCTCGGCCGCAAGGATTCACCCTGTTAGAGATAGCAGAGTTGTTTGTCGTTCGGTCTTGGTGAGCTATCTCTAACGGGGCAAGAGTTTTCGTTTTAGTCTAGTTGTGGCTGCCGAAATATTGTGATTAGTATGAAATATTTCCATGATTTTTAATCCTAAAGGAGGCTAGAGATGTTTATACATGGATTGTTGAAAAGAAAAGGAGTTTTATTTTTAATGCTTACATTAGCTTTTTTTTGCGGGATTGCTCCGCAAAATGGGCTAGGGATGCCGGTTGATTCGCAATTAATAGGTGCCTCTTTAAATAGAAGTATTTACCTGGAAAAAGTTCATGGCTTTTTAAATCAGGAAATTGTTTTTAGCAGATTGTCAAAATTAGGGCTGGATAAGGAAACTGCACTGGATTATGTTAATAAGCTTGATGATTTTCAACTGCGGCAATTAGTTGATAAAATCGATACAGTTGAAGCTGCGTCTGACAGTGGGACTACGGTAATATTATTTCTTTTACTGCTTATATTTATTATTCTTTACTTTACTGATTATGGTTTTAAGCTTGAGCCGCGCCGGAAAAAATAAAATTCAATAGCTATTGTGATAAAAAAAATATTTACCTGGTATTTTTGCATTCTTTTTGTTGCTTGTTTTGTTTTGGGGTGTGCCTGCTTTAAAAAGAATGGCAATTCCAGTACAATATCAAGTTTCTGTGATTCCTCTGTTTTGCTCGAAGTGCCTTTTGTTAAACAAAATAAATCATACTGCGGCCCTGCGGCATTGTCTTCGGTTTTTTCTTATTGGGGCAAAGATTGTTCGCAGGATGAAATAGCCAAAGAAACATTCCAGCCGCAGCTTAAAGCTACCTTGAACTTTGATTTAGAAAGATTTGCCAAAGAAAAGGGGTTCTGGTCCAAGGGATTTAGCGGAAATTTTGAATTGCTTAAGCAAAGGTTAAGAGCCGGGATTCCGGTTATTGTGATTGAAAAATTGCATCCTTTTATATTGAACAGATATCATTATGTTGTGATTGTGGGCATTGATGATAACCATAAGCTTGTGATTGAGCATAACGGTACAAAGAGTTTTGTCAAAAGAAGTACTAACGGATTCTTAAGAAACTGGGCTGTGGCAGGTAATTGGATGCTTGAGATAATTCCTTTGGAGAAAGCCCAAGAGTATTTATCATTGGAAGACTGTATTGAATTGGCAGTATTGTTTGAACAAAAAAATAAACTTGAGCAGGCAGTAAAAGTTTATGAATGTGTTTTAAAAGAACATGATAATGTGCCAATCGCATTGTTTAATATGGCAAATGTATATATGAAACTCAAAGAATGTGATAAGGCAGAAGAAAAATATCTTAAGTTAATAGAATTTAATCCTGATTTTAGCGATGGGTTTAATAATCTTGCCTGGGTTTATCTTGAAAAGAATAACCTGAAAAAAGCGCATGAATTTGCGGATAAAGCATTAAGTTTTAATTCCGCAAATAGGTTCTATTATCTGGATACTAAGGCGCGGATTCTACTTACCGAGGAACAAAGCCAGGCGGCTTATGAATATTATCAAAAAGCAGCAGAATTAAAGGAAAGCGTTTCCGAAGAAGTTTGGGGAAAGTTTTTCCGGTTTTGGGAGCAGGAATTTTTTGATGTAAATAGCCCCTAACTATAACGATTGTAAGGGGTGTTTTAAGCTTATAAATTGTTTGACGCAAGCAGGATAATCTGGTATTATTAAATCCTCTAAAGATAGTTAGAAAGGGTATTATGATTGAAAGATATACGCGCGAGCCTATGGGCCGGATATGGCAGGAACAGACAAAATGGCAGAAGATGCTTGATGTGGAGATTGCTGTTTGTTTTGCCTGGGCACAACTGGGAAAAATCCCTAAGAGTTCTCTTAGCCGTATAATTAAACGCTCTGTGTTTGATGTTAACCGTATCCGGGAAATTGAAAAAGAAACAAAACATGATATTATCGCGTTTTTGACAAACGTAGCTGAAAATGTTGGCGTTGATTCCCGGTTTATTCATATGGGCTTAACCTCAAATGATGTTATTGATACAGGGCAGGCATTACAGTTAAAAGAGGCGGCTGATATACTAGCCGGTGACCTAAGAGATTTGCTTAAAGTCCTGAAGAAAAAAGCAAAAAATTATAAATTTACCCCAATGGCCGGCCGTTCCCATAATGTTCATGCTGAACCTATAACTTTTGGATTAAAACTTGCTCTTTGGTATGAAGAAACTAAACGTAATTTGGAACGCCTAGAGCAGGCAAAAAAGAGCGTTTGCGTGGGGAAACTCTCCGGTGCTGTGGGTACATATTCAAATATTGACCCCAGAATAGAAAAAATCGCGCTTAAAAAACTAGGCATTGACGCTGAACCTGTGGCAAATCAGATAGTGCAAAGAGACCGCCACGCGCAGTATATGACGACACTTGCCATTATCGGTTCAAGCTTAGAAAAGTTTACTACCGAAATACGTAACCTCCAGCATACTGAAATCCTCGAGGTTGAAGAATATTTTTCTATAGGGCAAAAAGGTTCTTCTGCTATGCCGCATAAACGCAATCCGATTATTTCAGAGAGGATATCAGGCCTGGCGCGTGTTTTGAGAGGCAATGCTCAAGCTGCAATGGAGAATGTTTCCTTATGGCATGAAAGAGATATATCTCATTCTTCGGTTGAACGGGTGATTATCCCGGATTCATCGATTCTTCTTGATTATATGCTGGCTCTTTTTACCGAACTTGTGGATAAGCTTGTTGTCTATCCTGAAACGATGCTTAAGAATTTAAATAAAACAAAAGGACTGATGTTTTCTCAAAGAGTTTTAATCACTTTAGTTGAAAAAGGAATGAATAGGGAACAGGCATACAAAATTGTTCAGAAAAACGCATTAATGGCATGGAAAGATGATCTGGATTTTAAAGCATTACTTCTTAACGATGAGTATTTAAAAAAGCTCATAACGCAAGAAGAGATAGAAAAGTGTTTTGATTTAGAATTTGTATTAAGAAACGTAGAAATTATTTTTAAGAGAATAGGTATTTAACCTAGATAATTCTACGTCTAATCTACAAAATAACTGCGAATTTACCCTGTTAGAGAAAACCATCGGCTGAGTCGGTAGTGAATATCAAGGGGAAGACGGTGTTTTGAAGTTTATCCCGTTAGAAATCCGCAGTAAAAAAGTTCTCTAACGGGATTTACACATGTTTTGGCGAGTAGAAGTTAAATATAAAGATATTGTTCCTGATCCTGTCGGACACGCAATAAAACGCGATATTATAGATCTGGGAATTAATACTGTTGAGCAGGTAAGGATGGTTCAGGTGTTTATCCTGGAAGGCGGCTTTACCCGTGAACAGGTAAAAAAAATAAGCAGCGAACTGCTTTGCGATTCAATTATCCAGGTCTATGAATACGGTTTATTAGATGAATTGGTTTTTGACCGCAAGCCGCAAAGGAATTTTTCTGTTATTGAGATAGCTTATAATCCCGGAGTTATGGACCCTTGGGAGGAAAGTACGCGCAAAGGAATCTTGGATTTAGGCATTGATGCCGGCGGCATCAGCGTTAAAACCGGACGGCAGTACTTGATCCAAGGCAATCTTAGTAAGAAAGAGCTGGATCTTATTAGTGAAAAACTTTTATATAATAAGGTTATTCAGCATATTGTTGATGTAAAGCGTTTAAAAAAAACTCTTCAGGCGCATAAAGAAATAAACTATCAGTTTAAGAAAGTTGATGTTGATATATTGAGTCTTGCCGATAAGGAACTTCTCGCTTTAAGTAAGAACCGACAGTTATATCTTAACCTAGAGGAAATGCGCGCTATAAAGGAACATTTTTCCAAGCTTGGCAGAAATCCTACCGATTGTGAGCTGGAAACTATTGCCCAGACATGGTCTGAGCATTGTGTGCATAAGACTATGAGGGGGATAATAGATTACGAAGATAAATCAGGGCCATCTAAGAAAAAGGCGCAAAGAATCAATAATCTGCTTAAAACAACGATTATGAGCGCGACTCGTAAGCTTAAGAAATCCTGGTGTGTATCAGTATTCAAAGATAATGCCGGTATTATAAAGTTTGATAAGGATTATAATATTTGTTTTAAAGTTGAGACGCATAACCATCCTTCTGCGCTTGACCCATACGGCGGAGCAGGTACAGGCATCGGCGGAGTTATTCGCGATATTTTGGGTGTTGGCCTGGGAGCAAAACCGATTATGAATACCGATGTTTTTTGCTTTGGGATGCCGGATATGCCCAATGAAAAGGTGCCGCCGGGAGTAATGCATCCTAAGCGGATTATGAAAGGCGTTATTAGCGGTGTCAGGGATTATGGCAATAGAATGGGTATTCCTACATCAAATGGAGCGATTATTTTTGATTCTGGTTATACCGGCAATCCTTTGGTTTATTGCGGGACAGTCGGAATTATGCCTAAACAGTTTTCTTTTAAGCAGGTAAATACCGGAGATTTTGTTGTGGCTGTCGGAGGGCGTACGGGCAGGGATGGGATTCATGGAGCGACTTTTTCTTCTTCTGAATTAACACATGAATCGGAAACTATTTCCAGCGGCGCCGTTCAAATCGGCAATGCGATAACAGAAAAAAAAGTATTAGATACGCTGATGCAGGCGCGGGATAAAGGCTTATACAGCGCACTGACAGATTGCGGGGCAGGAGGTTTTTCCAGTGCTGTAGGTGAAATGGGGCAGCATACCGGAGCGAGGGTAAACCTTAATAATGCTGCGTTAAAATATAATGGGTTAAGTTATACGGAAATCTGGATATCAGAAGCGCAAGAAAGAATGGTTTTATCTGTTCCTCCGGCTAATTTAGAAAAATTATTGGAGCTTTTTGCTAATGAGGATGTTGAAGCGGCAGTTATCGGCGAGTTTACGGATACAAAACAGCTGGAGATTTTTTATAATAATGTGCGTGTATGTGATCTGGCCATGAAATTTTTACACGAAGGCGTGCCTGATTCAGTGCGTAGAGCTGTTTGGAAAAAACCTAAAATAAAGGCTTCAAAAATAAAGAAAACCCGGAAGCTTGATAAGGCGCTGTTAAAAGTTCTCGGTGATTTAAATATTTGCTCTAAGGAATGGGTGATCCGCCAGTATGACCATGAAGTGCAGGGCATGAGCGTGTTGAAACCTTTGGCTGGAGCTGAAAATGACGGCCCGCAAGATGCCGCGGTGATTAAACCGCTGGCGTCTTCTAAAAAAGGAGTGGCTGTTTCCTGCGGGATTAATTCGCGTTATTCAGATATAGATCCGTATTGGATGGCGGTTTCCTGTATTGACGAAGCTTTGCGGCAAATTATCGCCGTCGGCGGCAGTTTGAAACAAATTGCTATATTAGATAACTTTAGCTGGGGCAATACCGCAAAGCCTGAGGTTCTCGGTGCGCTGGTAAGGGCGTGCCTGGGCTGCCAGGATGCATCAATTGGGTATGGAGTACCGTTTATTTCCGGTAAGGACAGCTTGAATAATGAATATAATATCGGTAAAAAAACCATAGCGATACCTGCTACATTGTTGATTTCTGCTATGGGTGTTGTTGATGATGTGGAAAAGGTGGTTTCCAGTGACATAAAAGAAGAAGGGAACTTAATGTATTGCCTGGGAACAACTTTTGATGAAATGGGCGCGGGCAGCTATTTTACCATGAATAAATGGAAAAGTTCGAATGTGCCGAAGGTTAATTTCAAAAAGAGCGCAGCTTTATTCAATAATTTAAGTAAGGCGATTAACAAAGGACTGGTCAGGTCGGCTCATGATTGCTCTGATGGAGGCTTATCTGTGGCTCTTGCGGAGATGGCTTTTTCCGGCGGTATTGGGATAGAGATAAATTTAGCAAAGGTTAAGCATCGCATTCCTAAAATTAATTTAAGGGATGATATATTATTATTTTCAGAGTCAAACAGCCGTTTTGTCGTAGAGGTTGAAGAAAAAAATAAAAAACAATTTGAGCATAGTTTAAAAGGAAATGCTTTTGCCTGTATCGGGAGGACGATCCTTGGTAAACATTTAAAGATATTCGGCTTGAATGGGGAATGTATAATTAATACGAATATTGAAGATTTAAGGGCGGCATGGCAAAATCCTCTAAAGTGGTGATTTAAAAATTCAGATGAAAGGTGAAAATATGAAGCTCACCCGGGCTAAAGCCCGGGAGTTCTGAGCGCCTGTCCCGCAGATTTGCTTTTATCCCCGGATTGCCTGTCCGCCAGAATTGTGGCGGGAAAACCGGGGTTTTCAAAGCATGCGGGATAAATTCCAGAACAATTCTATGAATATCTATACGTTTATTCCATTTATCTGCGGGTTGCTTTGCCTAGGTATCGGATTTTTTGTTAATATTAAAGCCGGCAAATCTTATTTGAGCCGCCCTTATTTTTTGATTTCCTTATCGCTGTTTTGTTATTGTTTTATGTATTTTTGCCTCGCGCATTTTTCTGCTGACAGCAGTCTCCTTTTAAATTGGGTAAGGCTATTTATTCCTGGCGCGTTTTTAATCGTGCCCGCGTTGGTGAATATTTTAATAGCTGTTTCTGCCGGGAAAAAAATCCTGCTTAAAAGTATTTTAGCTGCCACGGTTTTACTGGCGCTGCCTTCGTTTGCTTTGTATTACAATAATTTTTATTTTATGACCAGCGCATTTGCTTGGGGCAGGGTAATTAGATTATCTAGTTTGCCATATCTGCTTTTTGTTTTAAGTATTTGTTTATTTTTGCCGATGAGCATCACAGTTTTTTCCATAAACAGGAAAAAAGAGGGGCATCCGTCTTTATCTAAACGCCAGGCTGATTTTGTGATTTTAAGCATAATTTTTATTACCGCAGGCTTGTTGCTTAATTTTTTGTCAGAAAGGGGAATTGCGGTGTATCTTGCGGGGATACCTCTTTTGACGGTTTCTTTTATTGTAATGTCATACTCAATAGTCGGGTATCGTCTTTTAGAAGTCGATCTTATTATAAATAAAACAGTTTTGGCGCTTTTGTTTATACTGCCTTTGTTTGCATTGCATATTCTTATCAGCGGATTTTTTTTAGAACCGTTTGGATTTATTTTTGCCGCGACTTTTTCATTGTTCTTAGTCGTTTCGCTGGTAATATTTACTCCATATAAGAATTTTATGCAAAGAATAGTTGAAAAAATAGTTTACCGCGGAAGGTATGATTATCAAAATGTTTTGAAGGAACTTTGCCAGAGCTTAACGGCAATCCTGGATTTTGACCAGCTTTGTGATTATTTTGTTCATGTAGTAGTTCAAACCATCGGGGCTGAACAGACAGCTGTATTTTTAGAAGACGATGAGGGAGAAGGTTTTGTTATAAAATCAGCTTATGGACTGGGAAACAGGAACAATATTTTATTAAGTTCGGATGAGTTATTGGTAAAAAGGATCAGAAAAGAGGGCAAAATAATTATTAAAGATGAGTTGGCGCAGTTTGAGGGGCTTAAGTCAGTTAAAAATGAATTTGGCGTATTTAAAGAGCTTGCCGCAGAAATAGTGATCCCGTTATTTTTCAAGGAAGCGCTTTTGGGGTTTATTGTATTGGGAAAAAAAACATCCGGTAATATCTATAACCAAGGCGATGTAGATGTGCTGGATATCTTTGCTAAGGAAGCGGCAAAGGCGCTTGAGCATGTGCGTGTTTATAGCGAAGCAGTTGTAGACAGTACGACAAAAGTATTTAATCAGCATTATTTTTTGATGCGTTTGCGTGAAGAAATAGCCCGTTCGAAACGCTACGGCCATCCGATAGCATTGCTGTTCATAGATATCAATAAATTGAAAAAAATACTGGGCAGTGTAAATGGCGATTTATTATTAAAAGGGATAGGATTATTGTTGAAAAATAAAATGAGGACTGTGGATGTTCTTGCCAGATATAAAGAAGGATGTTTTGCTATTATTCTTCCTGAAACTGCGCGGGATAAGGCAGATGAGAAAAATAAAGTAATTGACCGGCATAAGAAGGATGCTTTGCTTGTTGGAGAACGTTTGCTTGATTCGATAAGTGAGTTCAGGGGAGAGAAAAAAGGCCAGGCAGCGGAAGAAGGAGTAAGCATCGGCTTCGCTTGTTTTGACGGAGAAGATAAACAGTTTACGGAAGAAAAGTTTATTCAACTGGCAGAGACAGCGCTTTATGAGGCGATAAAGAAAAAGGGAAATGGAATTGTTTTTTTTGAAGAAAAGAGAAAGAAATGAACACAATTAATGTATTAATTTTAAGAACTGCAGGGACTAATTGCGACCAGGAGACAAAAATTGCTTTTGAACTCTTTAACGTAAAGGTAAAACTTCTGCATGTAAATGATCTTGTAAAAGGAAAAGCAGGGATTAGTGATTATCAGATTATTGCTTTCCCAGGCGGTTTTACTTACGGAGATGATATCGCTGCCGGAAAGATCCTGGCTAACGAATTAAAAATGAAGTTACAGGAGCATCTTCAGAAATTTCTCGATAGGAATGGGTTAATGATCGGCATTTGTAACGGGTTCCAGATACTGGTTAAAATGGGATTTTTGCCAGGTATGAGTATTTGGCAGCAGGAAGCAACCTTGGCTTGCAATGATTCTGGTAAGTTTGAAGACCGGTGGGTGTATTTAAAGAAACCAGAAACCAGACCCCTCGAAGATTTACCAAAAGGTAAATCCTCGAGTTGGAGTCCCCGAAGGGGAAACCGGAAACCCGCCTCCTCAGAAAGTTACCCAAGGGGAAATTTCTGAGCTGGAGTCCTCGAAGGGGAAGCTAGGGAGCCAGTGTGTATGGACAAGGGGAATTGATGAGATTATCTATTTGCCGGTTGCTCATGGTGAGGGCAAATTTATCGTAAAGGACAACACTGTCCTTGAGCAGATGAAGGTAAATGGGCAAATTGTTTTCCAGTATTCTGACAAACAAGGGAATGCTCCGGGGTATCCGGATGATCCTAACGGCTCTGTCGAACATATTGCCGGGATATGCGATCCAACCGGCAGGATTTTCGGTTTAATGCCTCATCCGGAGCGGTTTGTATTTAAAACTCAGCACCCTCACTGGACCAGGAAAAAGAATGATTTTATCCCGGACGGGTTTAAAATTTTTGAAAGCGCGGTTAATTTTTTGAAAAAGGCATAGCGGCAAAAAATAAAAGCTAAAATTTAAAAAAATAAAGATTAGATAAAGACTGTGGAGGTTGTAATGTCTAAAGGTTTAACTTATAAAAAAGCCGGCGTCAATATAGAAGAAGCCAATAAGTTCATTAAGGATATTGGGGCATTGGTCAGGACTACCCGCCGTAAAGAGGTATTAACTGATCTTGGCCAATTCGGAGGATGTTTTTTATTGGGGAAATCAGATTGCAAAAATCCAGTCCTGGTTTCCAGTACCGATGGGGTAGGCACCAAGATCAAGATCGCGATACTTTCCGGAAAGCATGATACTCTTGGCATAGATCTTGTAGCAATGAATGTTAATGATATCCTGGCCATGGGCGCTGAACCGCTTTTTTTCCTGGATTATATCGCGACGGGAAGCCTAAACCGGAAAAAATTGGTAAGTGTTGTTAAAGGGATTGTGCGAGGCTGTAAAGAAGCTGGTTGTACTCTTATCGGTGGGGAAACGGCAGAGATGCCTGTTTTATATAAAAAGGATGAATATGACCTGGCTGGTTTTTGTGTAGGGGTTGTGGAGAAAAGCAAGATTATAACCGGTGCCAGGATAAAAACAGGAGATATACTTGTAGGGATAGAGTCAACCGGATTGCATTCAAACGGATACTCTTTGGTACACAAGGTTTTTTCTAAAAAAGAGATAAAAGAATATTCCAGGGAATTATTGAGGCCGACAAGGATTTATGTAAAGCCGGTACTTTCTTTGCTTAAGAAGTTTGAAATAAAGGGTATAGCGCATATAACCGGCGGGGCTTTTTACGAAAAACTTACGCGTATTTTTCCGAAGCAATATTCCGCGCTGATAAAAAAAGGCAGCTGGCCTGTTCCAAAGATATTTTCGCTTATCCAGAAAAAAGGCAATGTTTCTAATAAGGAGATGTTTCGCACTTTTAATATGGGTATTGGTATGGTAGTTGTGGTTGATCGCGGTATTGCGGAAAAAGTTCGCGGCCATTTAACGCAGTTTAATTTAAAGTCATGGATTATCGGAGAAGTAGTTGAAGATAAGGCGAA
>JACQZH010000011.1 GCA_016213925.1 Candidatus Omnitrophota bacterium
AAAATCAGGAAGATTTTTGCGTAGTAGGCGACTCCTCTCGTGGGCTTTAAACTTTTTTTCTGAGGAGTCGAATCGAGCCGAATGCCGAGCAGGTGCGAGGAAAAGCGAGCCCTCCAAATAAAGCTGGATGACAGGCAGGATTGCGAGCGGAAGTGAAGCGACTCATCCCTTGAATGAAGTTCTTCTTTTGAATATGCCATCGGGGTGCCGAAGAAGTTTCAGAAAAAAGCTAGCTCATTCGGCATCGTGGACTTTGGTTTTTCAAGTAAAGCTAAACATTGAAATTAAAAATAAATGAGTAAATTTAGAGCGATTTTTAAAGATAAGAATTTCTTTTGTTTTTGGATTGGGCAGGTTGTTTCTCAATTTGGTGACCGGCTTAATCAAATGGCGCTTATATTTATTGTATCCAGTCGTTTCTCCGGTTCTTCTTCGTATGGATTGGCATTAGCAAAGGTTATATCATTTACGATAATTCCTTCTTTTCTTATTAGCCCGTTAGCCGGTGCTTTAGTTGACCGTTGGAATCGCAAGTACACAATGATTATCAGTGATCTTATACGTGCTGCGTTGGTGCTATTTATTCCATTGGTTTTAAAATTTTCTGATTCATTTGTCCCTATTTATTGTATTGTATTCTTGATTTTTTCGACAAGTTGTTTTTTTCTGCCTTCAAAATTTTCAATAATTCCTCAAATCGTAGATAAAGAAAAATTACTTATTGCAAATTCCCTGACAAATATAACTATAATGATTGCTGCGGTTTTAGGAGTTGGGCTGGGAGGAGCGTTGATAGAAAAAAGCGGAGCAGTATTAGGTTTTTACATTGATGCGTTCACATATCTCATTTCTGCTTGTTTATTATTTTTTGTTAGGACTAAGGATACAGTGAATGGAGAAAAAGTCGAGGGAAATAAAAAGCTAAGTCTTTTATTTAAATCAATATGGGGTGAGATTAAGGAGGGGATATCATATATAAGGGGGAATCCTTATTTACGGTTTGTGTTTTTTACGATTTTTATACTTATGTCTGCGGCCGGTGCGGTTTCAACGGTAACGGTGATTTTTATTCAAAATGTTTTCAGCTCGGTTACAAGAGATTTAGGATTTTTATCTTTTTTCCTCGGTGCCGGTTTTTTCCTCGGGACGCTTATTTGCGGGAGATTTGCGGAAAAGGTTTCTAAAGTAAAGGTGATATTTTTTGGATTAATTGCCAGTGGGTTTTTTTTGAGTTGTTTTGCGGTTTTTTTAAAAATTTATCCGTCGATGGTGATTGCTGGGATACTGACTATTTTGCTTGGGGCTGCGGTTGGCCCGATCTTTATTTCTGTCACAACCTTAATCCATGAAGTGGCAAAAACTAAAATGGGAGGAAGGACATTTAGCTCTTTAGGGATAGTCATGAATTTAGGTTTTCTGCTTTTTATGTTCATAGCATCCTTATTATTAGGATCTTTTCCTCCTGGGATGGTAATCGTGATAGTATCCGGCGGTTTTCTATTTTACGGTATTTTAGGGTTAATTTATTTCCGAGGTAAACGCTAAGTTTCTAAAAGTAATGTATTAATACTAAAAGGTAATACCAAAATGATACTAAAAGGTGTTTTGACAATACTTGAACTTTGTGTTAAAATATTTTAAATTTCTTTAATAGTGGTTTTAGGGAATATTGTGGCTTTTTTACTCTACTGACTGGGTCTTTTACTCTGGAAATTTACTTAACCTGTTTACAGCTATAAACTAACGGTGGAAAAATATGTTTGGAAAACCAAAATATACTATAGTTAAAATAAAGAAAAAAGAGATGCCTGACGGGTTATGCACTAAATGTGACAGCTGTGGGCAGATTATTTTTAATAAGCAGTTAAATGAGAACATGAATGTATGTACTAAATGTGACTATCATTTTGTAGTTGGAGCACGGCAGAGAATTAGTTTTTTGATTGATGATGGGACTTTTGAAGAATATGATGCGAATTTTGAACCTAAAGATGTAATAAGTTTTAAAGGTCCAAAAACATACGAGCAAAAGATAAAAGAGGACCAAAAAATTACCGGCCTTCGCGATGCAGTTATAACAGGTTGTGGGCTTATTGATAAGAGAAAAGCTGTATTAGCGGTAACAGATTCTAATTTTATTATGGGTTCAATGGGATCTGTCCTTGGAGAAAAAATAACTAGGGCTACTGAAAAAGCTACAGAATTAGGACTGCCCTTAATTATTATTTCCGGTTCTGGAGGAGGAGCTCGAATGTATGAAGGGATGTATTCTCTTATGCAGATGGCAAAGACATCCTCGGCGTTGGCTCGGCATAAAGATAAAGGGCTGGCTTATCTTTCTGTGTTGACCAATCCTACAATGGCTGGGGTTATGGCTAGTTTTGCAAGTTTAGGGCATATAACTATTGCTGAACCGAAGGCGTTGATAGGTTTTACTGGGCCCAGGGTTATTGAACAAACGATAAGACAAAAGCTTCCTGATGGCTTTCAAAGGGCAGAGTTTTTATTAGAGCATGGATTTGTGGATATTATTGTGCATAGGAAACAGATGAAAATATTGATTGTTAAGCTTATTGATTATCTGACTTAGCGGGAATAGGGAAAGCTTTGCGGCCCGGGTAGCGAAGATTGTATCAAGTGATTAAAAAAACAGGAAATTATTTAGAGGAGGTAATTTAGAGTGCAGAGTCAGAATGCTGAATTAAAGAGTGCTAGGTACACTATTGGAGTTGATTTCGGAGGCACAAATGTCAAATTGGCACTAGTGCGTTTCAGTGAAAAGTCTTACAGAATTGAAAAATTTTCTACTTTCCCTACTAAAGAGTATAATCGAGATGCTTTGATTGAACAGCTTGTGATTAGGATTATTAAATTAAAAGCTGAAAGTACATTTAAGGGTAATAAAGTGCGAGGAGTAGGTATTGGTGTTCCGGGGAGGGTAGATTTTAATAAAGGAATGGTTTTTGATTTGACGAATGTTCCGGGATGGAAGAATGTGCATTTAAAAGAAATTCTTGAAAGTAAGGTAAAGCTTCCAGTATCAGTAGATAATGATGCAAATCTTATGGCTTTAGCAGAAAGCAAATTTGGCGCTGCAAGAGGTTATAAAAATTGTGTTTGCGTAACAATGGGTACTGGAGTTGGCGGTGGGTTGATTTTTAATGGTAAAGTATACCGGGGCATGAATTTTGCTGCTGGTGAGATCGGACATATGACGATTAATGAAAATGGCCCTTTTTTTTTTTTTGGGAGCAAAAAGCCGTTTACAGGAAGTACTAAAGGGTAAATATTCTGATTTAACTTTGGAAATGCTTAATAAAGCAGCACGGAAAAAAGATGCTTTTTCCATTTTGATGTGGCAAGAAGTGGGTATGCACATGGGAGCGGTTTTAGCGGATGTGGTTAATTTACTTAATCCGGAGATAATAGTTCTTGGCGGTGGGGTTATCAATGCTGGAAGTTTAATTCTAGATCCAATCCGAAGAATAGTCCGGGATAGGGCTTTTCAGGTATCCTGCCGTAACCTGCGGATTTTACCATCAAAATTTAAGGAAAAATCGGGAATGATCGGAGCGGCATATCTTATCCTGGCAATTAAGGAGATAAAATGAATATTTTAGTTACAGGCGGAGCTGGATTTATAGGTTCATACTTAACCGAAAGCCTGATTCGTGAAGGAAATAGCGTAACTGTTATTGATGACCTTTCTACTGGGAAGCATGATAATTTAAGTGCTTTAAATAACAATAAAAACTTTAGGTTTTTCGAGGGAAGTATCTTGGATTATAAACTTATGCTTAAACTGGTGACGGAATGTGATGTTATTTATCATCTTGCTGCGGCAGTAGGAGTAAAATTTATAGTAGAAAATCCTTTACAGTCTTTAATTACAAATGTGCGTGGAACGGAAATAGTTTTAGAACTTGCGCATATTTTTAAAAAAAAGGTTTTTATCGCTTCTTCATCGGAAGTATACGGGAAAAACGGAAAAGACCCGTTTAAAGAAACTGATGATAGGATACTTGGTTCGGCAATGATTCCCCGATGGGGATATGCATTTTCTAAGGGCTTTGATGAATTTTTAGCGATAGGATATTACCGTTCTACTTCTTTGCCGGTAGTTATCGGGCGCCTATTTAATATCTGCGGGCCAAGGCAAAGTTCCAGTTATGGTATGGTTATTCCGCGTTTTATCCAGCAGGCGCTTAACAATGAACCTATGACCGTATATGGTGATGGGACGCAAGTGCGTTCGTTTACTTTTATAGGTGATACGATCGAAGCGATCAAAGCGTTAATGAATAATCCAAAAGCAGAAGGCGGGATCTTTAATATTGGCAGTACTGAATCTGTAAGGATCATTGACTTGGCTGTAAAAATAAAAGAATTAAGTGCCAGTACGTCTGAAATTGTTTTTATTCCCTATATACAGGCTTATGGAAAGAATTCTGAAGATATGTTTTACAGAATACCGGATATTTCCAAAATTAATGAACTCCTCGGATTTACTCCGCAGATTAAGCTTGAGGAAATGCTAAAAATAATTATTAATGAGTGTAGGAGTAGATGATTGGGAATGTATGCTGCTAGTCCTAAAAGACTTTTCCTGAAAGCTGCAGTTACTTTTTTCTCCATAATAGGTTTTTATTTGATTTTTACGCCAAGCTCTGCTTGCGCACAGGAAAACCCTTCAGAAGAAATTATGTCCAAGGATAAAAAAGACAGCCCGGTAGTTGTTGATGCAGATGATCTTGAATATTCCGATGAAGAATACATGATTATCGGCAAGGGTAATGTAAAAATAAATTATAGTGGTGCGCTGTTAAAGGCGGACCAGGTCAAGGTAAATATTAAGACAAAAGAGACAGTTGCTTCGGGAAATGTTAGTATAGTTTACGAAGATATAACTATTTGCGGTCAAAATCTTTTTTATAATTTTGAAACAAAAAGAGGAACGGTTGAATCAGAACCAAAAAGCGAAGAAGACCAAGTCGTTGTCTTAGATCAAAGCAATAGAATTGTCACTAGACAATTTGATTTTGACTTAGAAAAACAAAAAGTGGCCACGGTTTCCCCGGTGAAACGATATGTCGGGGAAACGATTGTTTCTTCACAGGGCCTTATTTATGATTTTTCTTCAGATACAGCTGTTGCCGATCAAACTGCTTTTGAAAGTTTTCCATGGTATGGCAAAGCGCAGACGACAGAAAGGATTAATAAGGAGCTTTTAAAACTTAACAGAGGCTATCTTACTACTTGTGAGCTTGAAAAGCCGCATTACCGGCTGCAGGCGAAAAGAATTTTTGTTTATATAGATGATAAAATAGTTGCCAGAAATGTTCTGCTTTTTGTCGGCAATATGCCGGTGTTTTATTACCCCTATTGGAAACAGTCGCTTAAAGAAACTAGGACGAATGTTGCGATTAGTGCCGGACACAATAAAAAATGGGGCTGGTTCATGCTTACTTCTTGGAGATATTACCTTAATGATGATATGAAAGCAATCGTGCATCTGGATGAACGTGAACTTAAAGGTTTTGCCAGCGGTGTGGATCTTCATTACAGTACTGAAAAATATGGGCAAGGAGTAACGAAGACTTATTTTATGAATGAACGCGATAAGGATTTCATTGATGAGAAAGATAAAAAAACAAGAATGATTGAAGAAAAAGAGCGGTATCGCGCACAGGTTAAACATAAATGGAAGCCGGATGACTCAACGCTGGCTTTATTTGAGTATAATAAGATGAGTGACATTGATTTTGTGAAGGATTATCTTTACAGAGAATATGAAGAAGACATACAGCCGATTTCAGAAACTTCATTAACGCATTATGAGCAGGATTTTAGTTCGGGGATATACGCGCGTAAAAGAACTAATCGTTTTTATAGCGAAGTTGAAAGACTGCCTGAATTAACTTTTGATATGCCGGGCAAAAAAATCCAGGATACTAATTTCTATTTTCGTGAAGAATTGGCACTAGTGAACTTAAATAAAAAAAATGCTGGCACTGCAGAAGATACTGATGTGAATAGAATAGATTCCTATAGTGAGTTTAAGTATCCTACTAAGCTTCCAGATGATATGGACTGGATCAATTTTACTCCGTATCTTGGTACGCGGCAGACTTTTTATTCTAAGGACCGTTATGGCAATGAAGAAAATTTTATTCGAGGAATACATTATTACGGCGGGGAAATGAATACAAAATTTTTCCGTTTTTTTGATTGTTCAGGAAGATTCATGGGGGTAGAATTGAATCGCCTGCGGCATGTTGTTACGCCAATTGTTAGGTATGATTATTTGCATTCTCCTACAGTTCAACGGGATAAACTGGGAGAGTTTGATGGGATTGACAGCGTGGCTAAATTGAATTATTTTACTTTAGGAGTTGAAAATCATTTGCAGACAAAGTGGAAAAAAAATGACAGCAAGGAACTCGAGGACATTAATTTAATCTATTTTTATCCTTACTTGGAATATATGCATGTAGTGGAAGAGCAGAAGGGGCAAAGGCACTTTTCTTATATTAATGGAGAGCTGGATATCAAACCTTTCCGTTGGCTGGATATGAATTCCGATTTGGTGTATGACCAATATAAACGCAGGTTTAATACGGCTAATATTGATATCGCTGCTTTATCCGGTGAAAAATGGAGGGCTGGCCTGGGGAAAAGGTATCAAAGAGATGTGGATGAACAGTTGACTGCAGATATTTATTATAAGATTAATGACAATTGGCAGGCGCGTTCTTATGCGCGTTATTTGTCTTATGAGGATGTTTTTCAGGAACAGCAATACACTATTTATCGTGACCTGCATTGCTGGTTCTTGGAATTAACTTATGACATTAAGACCAGCGACGATCATGCCAATACCGACTTTTTTGTGGACACTTTTAATTCCTTGATCGGTGGCTTCGAAGCGCGGGCATAGGAAATTAAAATATAAACTATTTTTTTGTTAAGCTTACCTTGGGAAACATTATCTAGAAGCAGGTCAATTGCGCAGCGCAGAGTATAAGGATTTTTGCGATAAGGCCGTTTTGAAAGTAGTGCGTCAAAAACGTCTACAACAGCAATTACCTGGGAGTATTTATTTATTTTTTTAAGTTTTTGCGGATATCCAGAGCCGTCAAGGCGTTCATGGTGTTCAAAAGCAGCACAATCATAAAGATGATGCTTATCTCCGCAATAATAGTTTAACAGCAGATAACCGATTACCGGGTGGTCCTGAAGTATTTTATGTTCTGCGATAGTTAAAGGAGTAGTTTTGTTAAGTATTTTAAAAGGGATTCTTGATTTTCCTATATCGTGAACGATCCCTAAACGCGCCATTTTGACTGGGTCGTAAATGTTTTTTAAATTATTATCCATGGAGATTTTTGTTGAAAGTATTGCAGTTAAAAGAATATGCTGATAAGTATACTGCATATTCTTTTTTATGTTTTTAAGTTCGGAAAAGACAGTTTCCGGTAAAAGAGTCCGATTAATAATTGCGGCAACTTTTAAATTAATGTTTTCTGGCTGGAGGATCACTTTATAACGGCTGACTTTTAAAGCTTTTTTTAAGTCTGCTGCCACAAAAGTCTGTTCAAGCCTGATAAAACGTATTGGTTTATTTTTTTTAATTATTATGCCCAGGGTTTTTTTATTGATTCTTTGCGTGGCTTTAATAATTAGCTTGTTATTTATAGAATATAGATCATTTTTAAGTTCCATTAGGGCTCCATTTAGTGTTCCTATTTTAGTTTAAAATTTGATGAAATTCAAGCGATAATTTAAGAAACCAGTTACCAGTCCGGGGGGGGAATAGCTTTTTGTATACTGGTGAAAAAACTTTTGGTGCTACTGGTTTTTAGCCTGCGGCATTCTACCCGCTTAAGCCGTAAAGATTCCAAGGGATTTAGGGCACTTTATTATAATTTGACTTATTCTGCATCAGGCGATATACTCAATAATAAATAGTTTTTCGTATGATAGTAAAGTATAACGTATAATTTTTTTGGTGGTATTAATGATAAATAGGATTGCAGTAGTATTTGATTTTGATGAAACGCTGGCTCCTGACAGTACAAGCAGTTTTCTCGAGTATATGGGGATAGATGTGCAGGATTTCTGGGTTAACAAAGTGAACCCTTTGTATGAGCAAAATGGATGGGATCCTATCCCGGCGTATCTTTATATGATCATAACACTTTCGCAAGCGTTACCTTTAAAGGACAGGATAACGAAAAAACGATTGGAGTTATTCGGGAAAAAGATATCATTTTTTAACGGCGTGCAAAGTATTTTTAATCAGTTAAAGTGCAAAGCTAAGGATGTTAACGAAAATGTAGAGGTGGAATTTTTTCTTATAAGCAGCGGGCTGCGCCAGATATTGATAAATACTAAAATCGCAAAACATTTTAAGGATATTTGGGCATGTGATTTCCATTACAATAATGACGGAGAAATTGTTTTTCCAAAAAACATAGTTAGTTTTACCGATAAAACAAGATACCTTTTTCATATATCAAAAGGCCTTTACGGCCCGGAATCCCGTTTGCGGCCATTTGATGTTAACCGCAGGGTTTCGCGGGAAAATATATATATTCCTTTTAATCAAATAATTGTGGTCGGAGACGGGCAAACAGATATTCCTCTTTTTTCTCTTGTTGAAAAATATGGCGGAGTCGCAATAGCTGTATACGATGCCTTAGATTCAAGGAAATGGCGTAAAGCATGGAGTTTTGTCGAGGATAATCGGGTCAAGAATATTGTTCCGGCTGATTATGGTAAAAATGGGGCGTTGAATCATAGCTTGATTATGGCTATAGGAAGCATTGCCGCCAGGTTAAAATCTGATAAAAGTGTGTATGCTGAATAAAATGATTAAGTGCGGCCGATAAAACTCCGTAGTTTAATGAAGGTTGTTAAATGACAAAAAAAATATTGATATTTTTAATAGTTGTCTTTATGGCAATTATTTTCTTTACAAAAGATATTTATGCAGAAATGATATATGATGATGAGCATAATTATCTTTTGTTTGTCCCGGATAAAATTACTCAAGAAAAACTTATCGGCTTGATTATTTGCCTGCCTGGGTGGAAAGTCGATGTTGAAACCGACCTTAATCTTTGGAAAGCTGATGCGGAAAAACATGGTTTTATAATCGCCGATTTCAATGTTGACTATGATAAAATTAATTCTTCAAAAGAAGTTAGTTTACTGCTTAATCGTATACGGCAAGTAACCAAGGAACTCATTAGGGAATATTCGCTTGGGAAAAAAAATATATTTTTGGCTGGTACATCTGTTGGAGGAATGATAGCTATTTCTTTGGCGCTTAAGTCTCCTGATAGTTTTAATGCTGTAGGAGTATTTGGCGGAGCGCGGCTTATTTTTTTGAAAGAAAATGAAAAGGTCAAAGCATCGAGATGCCGTTTTTACTTAGCGCATGGACAAAGAGACAATAAGATTAATATCAAAGAGTTTTATGAAACCAGATGGGAATTAAAAAGATACGGTGCGCAGGTAATTGAAGAAGTATATTTGGATGCAGGCCATCAATTACCGCCTTACGCGTATACTAAGGCAATAGAATTATTTAGAAGACAGTTGATACCTTGATTGACGAATTTATAATTTTTTGTATTTGAAAATATTGGCTATAATGGCTAAAAAAAGGGATTATGCGGATTTCGGATATTCTAAAAAAACATGAAGAAGGAATAACATTTGAGTTTTTCCCTCCTAAAACGGAAAAAGGCAGAATTTCTTTTGTCAATACAGTAAGAATTTTAAAAAAGTATAATCCTTTATATGTCTCTATGACCTATGGAGCCGGAGGCACAACACAGGAAAGGACTAAAGATGCGGTAAAAATGCTTTTAGATGAAAAATATTTTGAAGTTATGCCGCATTTGACCTGTATCGGAGCAGATAAGGATAATATTGCATTGCTGTTACAAGAATATGAACAGCAGGGGATTGAAAATATTATGGCTTTGCGTGGAGATCTCCCGCTGGAAGATGTAGGGGGTGATTTTTCCCGCAAAGATTTTTCTTATGGGTGTGATTTAGTAAAATTTATTAAAAAAAATAAAAGTTTTTGTATAGGTATCGCAGTTTATCCGGAAGGCCATATAGAGGCGCTGACTCTGGAAGATGATATGTATTATACAAAAAAAAAGATAGATAACGGCGCGGATTTTGCGGTAACTCAGATGTTTTTCGACAATAGTTATTACTATGCGTTATTGGATAGAATGAGGGAATATTCAATAGATATCCCGGTTTTGCCTGGGATATTGCCGCTTACTGATGTTGAAAAGGTAAAACAATTTGCGGCTGTATGCCGAACGACTATCCCTGATGATATTGAAGAAAAAATGGAACGTTATAAAAGAAATTCCGAGGACATGGAAAAAGTAGGGATCGAGTTTACGATAAAACAATGCCTGGATCTTATGAGAAATGGAATAAAGCAGTTGCATTTTTTTACTTTGAATAAACCAAATGTAATTACATCTATTTTAGATGCAATAGGTGTTTAATTTTTTTGCTGGGGCATCCCGATGATAAACAGAAATTTATATAGAGCTGGATGGAGCCCCAAGAGGTCTAGGCTAACATAAAAAAGACAGCTAATAGAGTGAGTAAAGTTAAATGTTTTTAGAAAGATATTTGGAGAAACGAAACTATGTGATTATTTTATTTCTGATATGTTTATTTTTGATTGATTGTTCTAGGGTGTTTGCTAGTGAAGCAAAAAGATTCGTGGTGCGTCAGGAAAAATATGTTAGGGGGGGCATAATGGTATCCCGCGCAGCATCTGCCGATGAGAGAATTCGTGATTTCTTGGTTTTTAAAAATATAAGTTCTCTCTCTGAATATATCAATTGGATAAAACAAAATATTGGATATAGAAAAGATGAGGGGGCTGATAGTTGGGCTTCGCCATTAGAAACTTTAGAAAAAGGTTATGGAGATTGTGAGGATTTCTCTTTTTTGAATGAATCCGTATTGCGTGTGCTTGGTTATCAACCAAAAGTAATATCATTGTTGCGTTTGGGATATAATCATGCAATTTGTATTTTTAAAGAAAATCGGTGTTATTCGATTATTGATAATGATAAGATTATCAAAACTAAGATTGTAGAAATTGAAGAGTTGGCTAAATATCTGTTTACCAGATATCAATGTGCCTTGTTATGTGCGGTAAAGTTTGAAACAAAAGGTCAAGAAATTTTGTATAAAAAAGTGAATTTTTATTAGAGAGAATGTTGAAAATCTAAAAAAAGGGTATGGCCATGGAATATTCGGAAAAAAGAATACAATTCAGGTATCCGTTGAGACTCAATATACGTTATGAGAGAATTCTGCCGGACGGTAATTTTGATGTGCCGATGTCAGTGCCTGTTAAAGATCTCGGCCTTGCGGGAATAAGCTTTTACTCGGAAGAAAAGATTGAGATAAATTGTCCGATTAGAGTGAATATATTGGTTGCGCAGGATCGTTCAATAACTTTTGAAGGAAGAGTTGTGCGGGTGATGATTTCCGGGAAAAAGGAGCTAAACTACATTGTAGGAGTCAGTATTGAAAAGATAGAAGATGAAGATTTGGAAAAACTGAAAATTTTCTTGGATCGTATAGATATTCATAAAGTGCTTGATTCTATAAATCTTGAAAATGTAATGGATATTCATTTAGTTGTCGGTTATCCTCCGATACTCAAGAAACTAGGAAAGCTGGTAGTTGCTGAGGGAAAGCCTTTTGATTCATATATACTGCGAAATTTGTTGTTAGCGATGCTTGATGAGGACAGACATTCAAAATTCATGCAAGCGAAAGAATTTAATTTTGTTTTCTCTACGCATAAAGGTTCTCGTTTTAGAGTGAATTTTCATATTCAGCAAGGGCAGATGGAAGCGGTTTTTAGGTTTATACCTACTCAAATTGGCCCGCCGTCAATGCTGGGGCTTCCTGCGATTGTTGAACAGTTGATTTTGAATAAGAGCGGATTAATTCTTGTATCAGGCAGTACTGGATCTGGAAAAACTACTACGCTTGCGTCAATGGTTGATTTTTTAAACAACAAAAGAAGCGGGATAGTGCTTTGCATAGAAGATCCTGTGGAGTATGTGCATATAAATCGTAATTGCATTATTAAGCAAAGAGAGCTGGGAAGGGATACGTTATCTTTTTATGGCGCAGCAAAAAATGCATTGCGGCAGAATCCAGATGTTCTAATAGTTGGAGAAATGTTAGATCATGAAACAATGGAGACGGCAATTACAGCGGCTGAAACAGGTGTTTTGGTGCTGACATCTATTCATGCCGGAGATGCTGCTCAGGCATTGGACAGAGTAACATCATTTTTTCCGGGAGATATGCAAAAACACATTCTCAAAAGGTTATCTCTTGTGCTCAAAGGGGTTATTTCTCAAGAACTTGTACCGCGTATTGATCAAAAAGGACTTGTGCTTGCGACAGAAACTTTGGTGGTAACCAGCGCTATCAGAAGAGTTATCCGTGAAGCAGATTGGAAGCAGATACCTTCTTTACTTCAGATGGGAAAAGGAGTTGGGATGCAGACAATGCAAAGTTCTTTGCATAAACTGCATGCTCAGGGGTTAATAAATGCTGAATATCTTAGCGAAGAAATGTGAATATTAAATGTGAATTTTACAAGAGTGCTGGTTAAGGCGATATTTTTCAAATATGACAGCTAACAAGCAGTTGACAAAAGGTAAGCATAAGAGGTATACTTATCTTATAGGTTTTGCAAAGCATAAATTTAATTATTCTTAAAAGAAAACTATGGTAAAAATCAAGGGATTTACTTTAATTGAGCTTTTAATAGTAGTAGTTGTTGTAGGGATACTTGTAAGTTTGGCTATTCCTAACTATATGACTTCAATAGAGCGCACAAAAGCAGGAAGGGCTAAATTTAATCTTCAGGCAATACGCTCTTCGGAAAGTTGGTATAGGGCGCACGAAGATATATACACGGATGATTTAGGTTTACTGGAAGCGAATTGGGGATTGCCGTTAGCTCAAATATTGAATGATACTGCTTGGACTTATACGGTTGATCAAGCAGAGCCAATAGATCTTAATATAGTTGCAGAGAGAAATGATGGCCCTTATTCAGGTGAAACAATCTCTATGGATGAAGATGGAAAACTGACTATAAGTGATAATACAATTGAGTGTTGGGGGGTTAAACCGTAGAAATATTAAAGTTTTAGTTTATAAAAGACAGCTTTTTAAAGCTGTCTTTTTTTTACGGTAAAAGCTTTAAGAAAGTAAAAACAATGTGTTAGTTAAAAAATTATTGAGTAATAGACACTTAATAATTTAACAAGGGTTTTTTTTATTAAACTTTTTAAAAGAAATGGTTTTTTTAACCAAAATCAGAGTTTGTTAAAACCGTAAAATTTATATCTTTAATTTTCATAACTTATTTGTTTGTATAAATTTAAATGCATGGAGTTAATTTTTGTTTGTCTTGACAGAATGCTATTCGTATGATATACTTACAATAACTTGGAAAGAGGAATAGATTTTTTGACTAAAAAACTGTAATGTCCTTTAAAATATATAGTTACAGATATTAGCAGAGGCGACAGAAATATGTGGAAATGGCTATCAGTGAGCCTTTCTTTTTATATCTTGTGGTTTTTAAAGTTGTTAGAGAAAATAAAATTTTTTATGGAGGGGGGGATTAAGTTCTCGCTCTCTTTTAATTTTTTATTTTAATAATGGTTTTTATAAACCTGAAAAAGGGGAAGGGGAGAAAAGTGAAATTAAGAAAATTATTTGATTTAATAGTGGAAAAAGGTATTGAACAAGATCCGCGCGGAAAAGCAGGAGTAAATAGACAGCTTAAGAAAACAAAAAAGCAGTATGATGCTTTGCTTGAAAAAGCAAAAAATAATTTTGATATAGAGTCTCTAAAAAATCCTTATGGAGATACGCGCATACTTACCGGTTCTGGCGATGAAGAGATTAAAAATATACTTGTCGGCATAGATATCGATGTCAGTGAGGTTTTATTAGCTGATAGATTAAGCCAAAAAGGAAAAAAGATAGATCTGATTTTAGCACATCATCCAGAAGGCAGAGCCTTAGCAGCGCTGCATCAGGTTATGTATATGCATGCGGACATCGCAAATATTTGCGGAGTGCCGATAAATGTAGCTGAAGGTATTATGCAGGAACGCATTAATGAAGTAGAAAGAAGATTGCTGCCGGTTAATCATACCAAGACGGTAGACGCAGCCAAGTTGTTAAATATTCCGCTGATATGCGTTCATACTCCGGCAGATAATCACGTGACAAATTTTTTGCAAAAATTGCTGAATAGCAAAAATCCTGAATATGTGGGAGATATTATTGAGATTTTAAACGAGATCCCGGAATATAAATATTCAGCGAAAAATAATGCCGGCCCAAAAGTTGTTAGCGGAAGCAATTCATCAAGATCAGGCAAAATCTTTGTTGATATGACCGGAGGCACTGAAGGAGCAAAAGAAATATTTAAAAAATTAGCTCAGGCTGGAGTGGGAACTATTATCGGAATGCATTTAAGCGAAGACCATTTAAAAAAAGCTAAAGAGGAGCATGTAAACGTTGTTATTGCCGGGCATATTTCTTCAGATTCGATAGGTTTAAACTTATTATTTGACTCTATTGAAAAAAAACAGCAGTTCAACATAGTTGAGTGCTCAGGATTTACACGCATAAAAAGGAAATGAACAAAATTTCTGATGAATTTCTAGATAACGTGCTTCAACGCAACGATATAGCAGAGATCATTGCGGGATATATCCCTTTAAGAAAAGCAGGAAGGAATTTTAAAGCGCTATGTCCTTTTCATCATGAAAAGACGCCTTCGTTTGTGGTTAGTCCGGATAAGCAGATTTTTCATTGTTTCGGCTGCGGAGCCGGAGGAGATGCGTTAAGTTTCGTGATGAAATATGAACGTATGGAATTTCCGGAAGCGGTTAAATTTTTGGCTGAAAAAGCTGGGTTGAAGACTGTTTTTGACGAGGATCGTGAAGATTCTAAAAAAGTCTCTTTTACTACGTTCTTTTACAAGGTGCATGAATTAGCTGCAGTGTATTTTCAGAAAAATTTGGAAGAGAATACCCTTGGTAAAAATGCAAGGGAATATTTGCTAAAGCGGGCAGTTTCAGCCGTTGCGATTAAAATGTTCCGTATTGGCTATGCCGCGGATGACTGGGATGGATTATTGAATTTTTTGAGAAAAAACGGCATAAACGATGCGTTATTATTACGATCTGGCTTGGTAATAAAAAATACACAAGGCCGTATGTATGATAGATTCAGAAACAGAGTGATTTTTCCGATATTTAATTCTCAGAGTAAAATTGTCGGATTTGGCGGCAGGCTATTGGAAGTTAATTATAAGAATGGAAGTTTTGAGGAGCAGCCTAAATATATTAATTCCCCGGAAACCGAAATTTATAATAAGGGAAAAACACTTTATGGGTTTAATTTTAGTAAAAATTTTATTCAGGGACAGGATAGCTGTATTATTGTTGAGGGGTACCTGGATTTTATAACGCCTTTTCAGGCTGGTGTTAAAAATCTTGTGGCTTCTTCAGGAACAGCATTTACTGTTGATCAAATCAGGATATTAAAGCGGTATACGAATAATATAATAATTGTTTTTGATGCGGATAAAGCAGGAGAAGAAGCAGCTTTGCGAAGCCTTGATCTTTTGGTTGAGGAAGCTATGCATGTTAAGGTAGCTAGGCTTGAGACAGGTATGGATCCGGATTTATATATACGCAAATATGGCCCTGAAAAGTTTAACGCGCAGATAAACGCAGCAAAAAGTTTATTTGATTATAAATTAAATTGGCTTTATTCAAAATTCAGCAAAGATACTCCGGAAGGAAAATCGCAGATTGCTGCGCAAATGTTAAGCACAATTCATAAAATCAAGGATGCAGTTTTAAGAGCTTCTTATATAAGGAACTTATCCCAGCAGCTGAATATAGATGAAGATGTTCTACTGCTTGAACTTAAAAAGGTTAGCACATTTACGCACGGGGAACCGATAAATATAAAAACACAGTATAATAAAGTGTCATCAGTCAGTAAAATAGCGGAAAATATGCTGATGTCATTGTTGTTTGAAGATATAACTTTAGTAGAAGAGCTTAAAAAAATACTCGATTATTCAGAATTTAAAGATCCGGTTATACGCAAAATTGCCAAGTGTCTTTTTGACGCGGATTGGGAAAAGCTTAGTCCTAGAATCATATTGCAAAAATTAGGAGATGAAGATATAAATTCATTTGTCAGCAGTTTGATGCTTTCAGAGGTTGGAGCCAATAACCGAAAAAAAAGCTTTGCTGATTGCGTAAAAAAAATTAAGAAAAGTAATATTCAATTACAGCTTGATGCATTGCAGAGGCAGATACAGTCTATGCCGCAGGCAGAAGTGGAGAAAATCAGTAATTTACAGAGAGAATTTAATAGTTTAAAAAAGGAGCAGAAATTACATGAAAGAACTAGATAATAAAAAAGCTGAAAAAAAAATAAAGAGGGCTGTTTTGAGAAAAAGTAAAAAAGAGAACAGCAGTATTCCTAATAAAATGCATGGTTCACGAAAAAATAAAAAACCTTTAAATGAGGGCGATAATGAAAAAAACAGTTCTGAAGAGGTTAATGAAGCTGTTTTCTCGAATATGAAGTTAAACGCCAAGAAACTTAAAAATTTGAGTAAGCTTATTGCTATTGGTAAGAAAAAGGGATTTCTGACGTTTGAGGAATTAAATAATGCTTTGCCGGAAGATGTTGTTACTTCTGAGGAAATTGATGAAATCCTTTCCGTTTTAGACGGTGAAAATATAAATGTTGTTGATACTGATGAGGAAGTTGAGAAGCTGGAACAGGATGATGAAGAAATAAAGCCGGAAGTTATTACGGAAACGGTAAGCGCTCCTACTTATGTCGAAGATCCTGTTCGTATGTATTTAAGGCAAATGGGGCAGATTCCTCTACTTACCAGAGAAGAGGAGCTTACTTTAGCAAAGCAAATTGAAAGTGCTGAATTAGGTTTTCGCCGGGCTGTTTTAAGTTGTCCGGTTGCTCGTTTTAAAGTTTTAACTTTAGCAAATCAGATCATTAATAAAGAAGTGAATGTTGAAGAAATTATACGTGATGAGTTCAGGTTAAAGCATTCGCAATTAATGAGAAGAATAACTAAACTGACGGCGCGTTTACGTACTGTGCGTAAACCTAAAAGCACAGTAGAAACTTTAATGGATTTTAATTTAACTACTTCAGTGATTGAGGATGTTTTTAGGGTTATAAGGAGGAAAGCAGAAAAGATTTCCGCTTTTGAAAGAGAAATTATTAGGCATAAACAAAAGAAGATTCGCGGGCAGATAACAAAATTACAATTGAAGAAAAGTAAACTTTTCCGCGAATTTGATGGTTCTATTGAGGATATAAGGACTATGCTGCGTACGATTAAACGTAAAGAGAATGAGTTTACTATGGCAAAGAAATGTCTGGTAGAAGCGAATTTACGGCTTGTTGTAAGTATTGCGAAAAAATATACAAATCGTGGCTTATCATTTCTTGACCTTATTCAAGAAGGGAATATAGGTTTAATGAAGGCAGTTGATAAGTTTGAATATAAACGGGGCTATAAATTCAGCACTTACGCTACCTGGTGGATTAGGCAGGCAATTACGCGTTCAATAGCTGATCAATCGAGGACAATAAGAATTCCGGTGCATATGACTGAAACGATAAATAAGTTGATTCGAGCTTCTCGTTTCTTGGTTCAGGAGCATGGCAGAGAGCCTACACCGGAAGAATTGAGTAAAATAATGAAGATTTCTGTTGATAAAATTCGTGGAATCCTTAAAATTGCACAAGAACCGATTTCATTGCAAACTCCTATAGGCGAGGAAGGGGATACTCATTTCGGTGATTTTATTGAAGATAAGCGGGTAGTTAGCCCGGCAACTGCTACAGCGCATTCTATGCTTAAGGAACAGATGGAACAGGTAATGGAAACTCTTTCCGATAGGGAAAAACGTGTGTTGATATTGCGGTTTGGGATTAAAGACGGCTATCCGCGTACTCTGGAGGAAGTAGGAAAGATTTTTAATGTTACCAGGGAAAGAGTGCGGCAGATAGAAGCAAAGGCTTTGCGAAAATTACGTCACCCAACAAGAAGTAAAAGATTGCGTGATTTTCTTGAAGTAACAATGGGTGAGCACCGGGATTTTATCTAAAACGTTTATTTGGTTTGAGAAGGCATGATATCTTTTAATATATCATGCCTTCTTTGCTTGACTTACCTGAATAATTCTGCTATATTTTATATTACTGTTTTTTAGGGGTACATAGCTCAGTTTCCGCCACAAAGCATGGCGGACTTTGTGTCCGCAGAAAAAAGGCGGACCCGCTGGGTTCTGTGGCTGGGGTTATAAAGAGATATCGTTACAAATGAATTTGAAGTAATATACGGGCCCATAGCTCAGTTGGTTAGAGCAGGAGACTCATAATCTCTTGGTCCTAGGTTCGAGTCCTAGTGGGCCCACCAATAATATAGACGAAAGCAGTAAGTAGAAGCCGTAATGAAAAATATTTTTACATTTTATGACTCGAAGCAAGCCGAACGCCGACCAAGTGGGAGGAAAAGCGAGCAGGACTGCGAGCGTCAGTAAGGCGCGGTGGGCCTGCGCAGCGAACAGCAGGATGCTGCGAGCGAAGTAGGCGAGTCCTAGTGGGCCCACCAACATGATAATGGATAATGACTATCAGCTATTTGCTATATGCGATTAGCTAATATTGGGCGATTAGCTCAGCTGGTTAGAGCGTTGCGTTCACATCGCAAATGTCGGAGGTTCGAGTCCTCTATCGCCCACCAGATTTTGCTTGAAAAGGACTCGAAGTGAAGAGAACAGCGAGACCAAGTGGGAGCGCAAATTTTCAGGATGAAAATTTAGTGAGCAAAGGTGGGCCTGCGCAATGAGCAGCAGGAAGCTGCGAATGAAGTAGGCGAGTCCTCCCCCGAATGAAGTGCCTCTTATGAGAATTTCTTCGGGGTGCCGATGAGTAACTTGGTAAGTAAACTTCTTTCGGCATATCGCCTACCAGATTTTGCGTAAAAATTCTTACGAAGTTTTTTTATTAGACAGGATATATTATGAAAGATATTGAGCTGTTGATCGAGTTGCAAGCTATTGATTCTAACATTTTTAAAACAAAAGAAAAACTGAGAGAAAAACCAGTTAAGATAGCCGAATTAGATGCAAAATTTTCTGATTTGTGTTCTGGATTAAAGAAAATGGAGGAAAATTTAAAGCAGGCTCAATTGCAGCTAAAAGAAAAAGAGCTTGAATTACAAACGAAGGAGCAGACAGTAAGTAAACAGCAGTCGCAGCTTTTTCAAGTGAAGAGCAATAAAGAATATAATGTGTTACAGCTTGAAATAGAAAAAAATAAAGCGGATAATTCTTTGCTTGAAGAACAGATCCTGGTTCTTTTGGAGAAAGTTGATTTTTTTAAAAAAACTATTGCCGCTGAAAAGGGAAAGTTATCTTTTGAAGAAAAAAAAATAATTCAGGAAAAAACGCTGATTGAGACAGATATAAAAGAGTTGAATGGGCAGATGGATGCGTTAAACGCTCGGAGAAATTGTATTATTAATTCCAGAAAAGTAAGAGTTGAAATATTGACTTTGTATGAACGAATTTTGGAAAATCGGGGTGAAATTGCGCTAGTCCCTGTAAAAGATAATGCCTGCGGTGGCTGTTATATGTCTATGCGGCCACAGGTAGTTAATGAATTGCGTATGGGAAAGCTGCTAACCTGTGATAATTGTTCCCGGATTTTGTATGTTGAGGCGGAAAATGAGTAAAGCAAAAGAGGTTTTTATAAATATTGATGGAGCTTCTTCAGGTAATCCGGGAGATTCTGCAGTCGGAATATTAATTAGGGATATTAATAATCAGGAAGTTGGCAAGATATCAAAGTATATTGGCATTGGTACAAATAATGCTGCGGAATATACGGCTTTGGTTATTGCTTTAGAACAAGCGTATAAACTGGGAGCGGAACGTTTGCATATTAAAAGTGATAGTGAGCTGTTGGTGAAACAGATGAAGAAAGAATATAAAGTAAAAAACGATAACTTGAAAGAGCTTAATCAGAAGGCTAAAGATTTATTTAAGAATTTTGCGTATATTGATATCGAGCATATAAAAAGAGAATTTAATAAAGAAGCTGATTATTTGGCAAAAAAAGCTATAGAAGAACACCAGAAAGCGGACCGGACGGTCGCTGTGTGTGTTTTAAGGAACACAGAGGAAAGTCCGAGCTCCAAAGGGCAGCGCAGTGGGTAACGCCCACCACAAAGACATCTATGATGTCAATGGCGGATTAGAGCAACAGTGACGATACTCCTCTGTATCTTTTAAGATTATGGAGAGAGGGTGAAACGTGGCAATCTCTGCGCGGAGCAAGACCAAATAGGAGGAGGACGGCCCGTCTGTTATTCCTCGGGTTAGGTCGCATAGATCCTGTAAAGTAATTTACAGGACAAGAGGAATGACCGTTGTCCCGCCTAGTCGGGATACAGAACTCGGCTTATAGGTCTGCTTTCTTATCTTTAATTCTTTTAAATCTGCTGCTTTAGCATCAGATATACTTTGGCGTATGAAAAAAACGTTAGTTTTGAGAATTGTTGTAATGTTATCGGCAATTCTTGTTGTAAGTTTATGCCTTGAATTAGCGTTCAGGCTATATGAAAAAAAATACGCTATAGATACACATGTGTATATTCAACATTCTTCCCCCAATTTGCATAAAGCATCAGATATCCCTGGCTTAAGTTACGAATTAATTCCAAACGCCAGTTCAAATGACAGGTTCTTTAAAATTAATTCACTAGGGATACGGGATAAGGAATATTCTACTCCTAAGCCAAAAGATACCTATCGTATTCTTATAATCGGTGATTCTGTTACGTTTGGCACGGAATACCCATTGGAAATAACTTATCCGAAAGTGCTCGAAAAACTGTTGCAGGAGAGACCTTTGCATAAAGATAAATTTGAGGTTATTAATGCCGGCATATGCGGGTATAATGCAGGGCATTTAAGTGTTTTTTTAGGGGAGTATTTTGCGGCAAGTTTTCCCAGGATTTTGCCTATGCCGAAAAAAATTGACCGTTTCTTTTTAAAAAATTCGGCCTTTTACCGGTTTGTAAATATTAAAATCTATGACTGCTTAAGTATACTATTTCCGGAACGCTTTGTTGCTCAAGGGTATTGTTTCCCCGGTATTGGCGAGCTGGACTCTTCCATGAGATTGAACAAATTTGTGTTTAATAAGTTTTTTGAGCTTTCTCGTAAAGATAATTTCAGATTTGTGTTACTTTTGGTCCCGGAATTGAAAAATGAGGATACTCTTGATCCCTGGATCAGGACTGAATGCATAGAACTATTCGGGTTTGAGGCGATTAATTTGTATAGTGAATTCAAAAATTCTCAGTTAGATTTGAATGAGCTTAGAATTACCCCGCAAGGTTTTTGCCATTTTAACGAAAAAGGCCATGAGTTTACTGCCGAGATTATATACGAGTGGTTGAGAGAAAATATATAAATGGTTTTTTTAAGTTAAATTTTCGTTTCGCCTATATTCTGCGGAGAAATTTTTATTGACATAACCCTAAAAAATACAATATAATAAGTGCAACATAAATAAAACGGATGTCTATCGATTAGAGCAAAAGGAATTGCTTTATATGCTATATAAGCTGGTTCTAAAATTACTTATAGCAGTATGTGTTTTTTTAGTGGTTTTCCTTTCCGGTAATGTCAATTGTTACTCTCAAGCTGCTACAAAATTAAAATCATTTAACATGCAGAAAATTAAACAGGGTCTGTTGATCAATATTGAAAATTCTAATTCTCCGGCTGATTTTACGGTTGAAGAATCTGATCGGCCGCCACAGCTTTTGATAGAAATTATTGGCGCAGAGGTTTCTTTTAAAGAATATGAGAACAGGCCGATTGAGATGCCTGTCCATGAAAAAGGTATTACAAAAGTAGTTGTTGAAGAAAGATCAAATTATAAAAGGATACCTCAGGAAAGCGTAGCTATACGTGTCGAACTTAGCAGGTTGTTTCATTATGATGTGGATGCCCAATTTAACGGAAAATTTCTTACGGTTTTGATTGCTCCTTACGGGGAAGATATCCAGGGAACTATTCTAGATGAAAAAGGAAAAACATTATTAAATCCTTCGGAAAGGTTAAAGGAAATTAAGATTTTAAAAGAAAAAGAAGCGCAGAAAGCAAGGCAAAGGCTTCGAGATTTTACGCAGGAAACAAGGGTTGAGCTTATCAGAAAAGAAAGCAAAGAACGAGTATCTGAAATCAGGGAAAAGGCTCAGGAAAGAATAGAATCCGGAAAGACTTTGGAAGAATCTTATAAAAAGATGAAGGCTGAAACCGAAATAAGTTCTTTGCCAATGGCTATGGCGCATATTGAAGATAAGCGGCTCTATGAAGATATAACGGTGCCTACAGATACCAGGCCGGTTTTACAACGGATGACTCCTTCCCAGCCTGTTAATAAATTGGAAAATTGTATTAATATCGCTTTGAATAAATATTTACCTTTGCAAATAGCCAAGGAGCAGGGAGAATTGGCAAAATTAAGGGTTAGGGAAGCTAGAAGGTCTTTTTATCCGGCTTTTCTAGGTGAGTGGAACGAAGTCGACGGTGATACGGTTACAGAGCCTTACCGGGGCCGTTCTTACGGAGTGCAGGCTGAACAGCCGCTTTTTACCGGCGGAAAATTAATGGCTACTTTGCGTAAAGAACAGTTGGGTGAAGTGATTGCTGAAGGAAATTTTAACAGAATAAAACATGATTTAATGGTTCAGATTTCTAAGGCTTATTATGAATTGGTGCTGGCTAAGAATACATTAGATGCAATGACAAGGCTGCTGGAGGTATCAGAAAAACTTATGGGTGAGATAGAGAAAGAATTCGCTGTTTTTTCCGCTACTCCGGCAGAACTTTTAAATGCGCAGACAATTTTAAATCAGGTTAATTATCAGATAGCTTATTCATAAAGATCTTTCGCTTTGGCGAAATTGAATTTAGAAAAGGAAATGTTTACGGAAAATATTGATGTTGATAATCTTGATTATCATTTAGAAAAGAAAAAAATTGATATTACTTTGGAAAAGTGTTTGGAATTGGCGTTTACTAACCGGGCAGAACTGAATATTCTTGAAAAAACCATTGAAGCGGCGAAATACGGCCAGGATATAATCAGAAGTGAAGAATTGCCTAATTTTTCGCTTATGGGCTCATACGGAAGAAGCGGCGAAGCTTTTACCCAGCGGGATCTGAATTTGGCTACAGAATGGAAAGTTATGGGCAAGGTACGGTGGTTCCTGGGAGGAAATACCATGGAGTCTGCTTATACAAAAGATAAGGTAACGCCGTTTAAGGTTACTAAGACAGATACGAATGTTGATTCACAATCTATGAACCTCAAATTTTCTTTCTGGGATAACCTAGCGCATTTTACTAAACAAAAAGAAGCGCAAATAACAAGACATCAGGCAGAAAAGGATTTAGCTGAAATGCGTAATAAAATCCGCCAGGAAACAGAAGATGCTTATTATTCCTATCAAAGATATAGCACTCAACTGGGATTGGCGATTAATGAAATCGGATACCGCCGAAAACAATTGGAAATTATAAAAACCAAGAGAGCTATGAATGAAGCTTCCGGCGCTGAAGTGATGGAAGCCGAGCTGCAGCTGGCGCAATCTAACGGTACTTTATATGAATCTTTAGCCGGGGTGAATGTGTCTATTGCCAGCTTAAATAGAGCGATCGGAGTTATTAATTATTTTTATCAGTAAGAGAAAAGATGTCTTTCAATAGTTTATTTTAAATGGATTTTTAGGAGGATATTAAATGAGAAAATCACTGGTTATATTTATAGTGGTAATGATGATTGTACTCGGAGTAGTTTGGTGGGGTATGGAAAAGGGCGGATGGTTTAAAGAAAAAGGCGCGCAGGTTGCTGAGCAATTAGATGAGATTACCAGGGAATTGCCGCTGGAACGGGAAAAAGAGAAATTACCCGCTAAACGCGGATTATCGATAAAAGTTTATAAGGCATCCAGGGCGACTTTTGAAGACGTGTTACCTGCAATGGGGTCAATTAAAGGTTTAATAACGCGTAAGCTTAATTTCGAAACCCAGGGGATTGTGGAAGAAATAAACTTTCGGGAAGGAGACTTGATAAAAAAAGGGCAGCTGATTTGCCGTTTAAAACAAAGAGAAGCGCTGCTGAAAGTTGACTATAACCGCGCAAAATTAAAATCAGCAATGGTGAGCCTTGCTCAAACAGAGAAAAAAGTTAAGCTGCACAGCGCTTTGTATGAGATTGGAGCGATAAATAAATTGAAATTATCAGAGGTGGAAGCTGAGGCAGGAAATGCCAAGCATCAGGTTGAAGCAACGCAGGTTGAGATTGAATCAGCGCAGGAAGAATTAAAGAAAACAGAAATGTACGCGCCGGCTGATTGCATATTGAATGAAAGGAATGTTGAGATTGGAGAACTGGTTTCGCCGTATACTCCTAAAGCTGTAGAGGTTGTTGAAATCGATACTGTCTTTGCGGAGGTTGGCGCGGTAGAACGTGATGTTACCAAAGTTAAAATCGGACAGCTTTCGCGTATTTATGTGGATGCTTATGCGGAACTTCCTTTTGACGGAATCGTTGATAATATATATCCGTCTCTTTCAGAAAAAACCAGAACTTTACCGGTTGAAATAAAAATAGACAATTCCCGCAGGCTGCTTATGCCGGGGATGTTTTCCAGGGCGGAAATCATTCTTTTTGAAAAACCAGGCGTTATCAGTATCCCTAAAATAGCTTTAAAAAAATTAGAAGAAGCGTATCTGGTTTTTGTTGTAGATGAGGCAACAAATACCGCGCAGGAAAGGTTAATTGAGATCGGCTACGAATCAACAGATTATGTTGAAGTTACGCGCGGATTAAGAGAAAATGATTTAATTGCGATTTCAAATATCGAACAATTAAGTTCAGGGACTCCGGTTCAGATAACCGAAATCCAGATTCGCGAAATGTAAATTTTACTTCGACAGGCTTAGTGAACAAAGTGGTACCATAGCCTGGCGAAAAAGAGGAATGAGGAGCGTGAGAAAGTCTATTAGGCCTCCTTTAATTTTTTAACATGGACAGTTTAGATTATTATGAGTTTACCTGGATATTCAGTAAATAAACCTGTTACAATAATAATGTGTACCGCTGGAATTATCATGCTTGGGGTAATTTCTTGGTCACGTTTACCGCAAGAACTTTTTCCTCCGATTACTTATCCTCAAATAACGGTTATTAGTTCTTATGAAAATGCCGCGCCTGAAGAAGTTGAGGCGCTGATTACCCGTCCTATTGAAGAATCAGTAAGTGCAGCTGCTAATATCCGTAAGGTGAGTTCAACATCGCGTGAAGGTACGAGTATCGTTATTTGCGAATTCAACTGGAATACGAATATGGATTTTGCAGCATTGAATGTCCGTGAAAAAGTTGATTTGATAAAGGAAAAACTGCCGCGTGATGCGGAAGAGCCGATTGTAATGAAATATAACCCATTCGACACTCCGATAATGATCTTAAGCGTAACTTCTGATGAAGGGTATATTTCGCCTTATGAATTAAGAGAGATTACCCGCCGGGTTATAAAAGACGATCTTGAAAAGATTGAAGGTGTGGCGCAGGCAATAATGGCAGGAGGCCGCGAACGGGAAATCGCTGTTGAATTAAATCAACAAAGGCTGCGCGCTTTCAGCGTTTCTATTTTAGACGTTATCGAACTGATTAAACAAGCTAATTTAAATTATCCTGCAGGAACGATTGAGACAAGTTTTTATGAATATCTTGTGCGTACTATCGGAGAGTTTAAAACCATTTCAGAAATGTACGAAGTGCCGTTATTGATAAAAGACCGCAGTGAGGAGGAAGAACAAAAGAAGCAGGAACCGGTAAATAAGCTGGAAGAAGAAGAGAGGAAAAAAAGAGTTATTTATCTGCGTGAATTGGGAGAAGTTAAGGATACTTTAAAAGAGCTCTCCAGTATTTCCCGCTATAATGGGGTGGATAATATTTCTTTAAGTATTCAGCGCCAGGCTGGTTCTAACACACTGCTTGTCAATAAGCAGATATATGAAAGGTTAGAAGTGTTAAAGGAAACCCTGCCTGAAGAAATAAAGATCAAAGTTGTTTATGACCAGTCGGTATTTATCGAGCAGTCTATAAATGAATTAAAGGATAACGCTTTCCAGGGAGGAATTCTTGCTTTTATTGTGTTGTTTATATTTTTAAAAGATCTGCGCAGCGCTTTAGTTGTTACTTTAGGTATCCCTGTTTCAATCTTTTTTACTTTGGTCCTTATGTATTTTAGCAAAATCACTTTAAATATGATGTCTTTGGGAGGGCTTGCGTTGGGTGTAGGCATGCTTGTTGACAGCGGTGTAGTTGTTATTGAAAATATTAACCGTCATGTTCAGATGAACAAGGATTCCAGGGCCGCCGCGATTGAAGGTTCAGAAGAAGTTTTTAGTGCTGTTAATGGGTCAGTGTTAACAACTGTGGCTGTTTTTTTTCCGCTTATTTTTGTTACCGGTATTGCCGGCCAGTTATTTAAGGAATTAGCTTTGACAGTTACTTATTCGCTTATGTCTTTGATATTTACTTCAATGACGATTATTCCTATGTTTATGGCTACGGCTAAAAGAAAGAAAAGCGCAGAATTAAAAGATGAAGATGAATTAATTAAATTAAAGAAACAAAAACAAAAGAAACAAACTAAAGCTGGTATATTTTTAAGGTATGCGGTTATATGCGCATTAATCGTGGTATCCGGGATAGCGGCAGTCTTTAGTTTTGCGAAGTTTTTTTCTTTAGACCAAGAGCTGATGCCAAAGCTGGATCAGCGCCAGTTTATGATAAAGATAAATATGCCGGCAGGGACGACCTTAAATTTTACTGATACTGTGGTGCGGATGATTGAAAACACTGTGCTTAGTTCACCTGTTGTCCGGGATGTAACCGTTAATATTGGCGCAAGTAAGGAATCAAAACTTAAAGGCTCGGTAGAAGTGCTTGGCCCTAATCAGGCAAATATAATCGTTAATTTACATCCGCGGCATAATCGCAGCCTAATGGACTTTTTTAAGCCTGTGAATGAAGCGGAAAAAGAAAAAGATATCGCTACATCAGATCTGATTCAAGAGTTTAAAAAGAAGCTGGAAAGTATAGATTTAAAAGAAGCTAAACTTGAATATGTGTTACAGGAAAGCGTGTTTAAATCGGTTTTTGCCGGCAGCGCGCCGGTGGTTTTAGTTTTAAGAGGGTTTGAGCTTGAGAATATATTAATCCCTGCAGCAGAAGAAATAGAACGCCAGCTTTCAAAAATCGAAGGTGTGTATGGTATCAAAAATTCGCTTGCTCCTCCCAGCCCGGAAATAAAAGTTAAAGTACGCAAGGACAGGGCATCCTTATATCAGCTGACTGTTAATCAAATCGCTTCAGTCGCGCAGGCTGCTTTACGCGGTTATGTAGCGTCAAAATTCAAGGAAGAAGGAAGAGAAATTGATATTAGGGTTCGTTTGAGGGAGGAAGACAGAAAGGATTTTAATAAGGTAGGAAAACTATTTATTTTTTCTCCCATAGGAGTGAGTATTTTTCTTGAACAAGTAGCTTATTTGGCAAAGGGATTAGGCCCGACAGAGATAAAACGGGAGAATAAGCAAAGAGTGGTATTTGTAAGCGCCAATTTATATAACCGGGCATTAAACGATGTTGTCGAAGATGTAAAAAAAATAGTTGAAAATATTAAGGCAGGGCTGCCGCAGAATTACTTAGTTGAAATCGGCGGTGAAAATAAGGAAATGCAGGAATCTTTTAAAAGTTTGCGGTTTGCTCTTATATTATCGCTTGTGCTTGTTTACATGATTATGGCATCAGAATTTGAATCGCTTGTTCAACCCCTGATTATTATGTTTACTGTGCCTCTTTCCGTCATAGGAGTGACTTGGACGTTATACTTCACTAATACTCCGATAAGTGTTGTGGTTGTGCTGGGGTTTATTATGCTTGGCGGTATTGTTGTGGATAACGGTATTTTATTAATTGATTTTATTAATATCGCGCGAAAAGAAGGGCTGGATCTTTTTGACGCGGCTGTTGAATCAGTAAAGGTAAGAGTAAGGCCGATTTTAATGACTTCACTTACAACTATTGTCGGGCTTATTCCCTTGGCCTTTGCTTTAGGAGAGGGCGCGGAATTAAGAGCTCCAATGGCTAGGACTGTGATGGGCGGGTTAATTACTGCCACTTTTTTAACGCTTTTTGTTGTGCCTAGCATATATATAGTTGTAGAAATGATTAGTGAAAAATTAATGCGTTTTATTAAATTATTTATAACGGAAATAGAGGAAGATCAAGTTGTTTTAATATCTCCTAAAAAGACAATTATTGAAGAGATTGATATATCTGCAACAGATAAAAAAGCAGGGATTGTAAAGAATGTTCCTGCTAAAGAAAGGCTTGTTGAGGGTAAAGAAGAGGAGATTAGTGAGGATCGGGCTAAGTATGATATGATGAAGGAATTGAACCAGCGCCAAGTCGATGTGCTCAAGTATATAAAGGATAATGGGCAAATCAGCCGCCTTGAATATGTAGTTAGGTTTAAAGTTCCTTTACCTATAGCTGATAACGAACTTGATGAGCTGGTTGAAAAAGGATTATTAATATCTTTCGGAGAAGGAGCTCATAAAGTATATAAGTTAAAGCCAGAGGGAAAAAAGTAAAATGAGCCTGCCTCGTTTTTCTATTAATAAACCGGTAACAGTTTTAATGATTTTTGCCGCTGTTTTGGTTTTTGGAGTGGTTTCCCTGAATAAGCTGCCTATAGAACTGATGCCCAATACCAGCTTTGGCAATGTTACGATTTTTATTAATGTGCGCGGAGGTATTCCTCCTGTAGAAATAGAAGAGCGCATTACCCGTTTGGTGGAAGAAGCGGTATCCTCGGTAAGCCACATTAAAAGCATAGAGTCAACCTCTGAAGAAGCAACCGCGACGATTGTAATAAAATTTGAACCTGGAACGAATATGGATTTCGCGGCTTTGGAAGTCAGGGAAAAATTTGCCCGGGTTAAAAATGACCTTCCTGAAGAAATAGAAAAACCGGTTATCGCTAAATACGAGTATTCTGATGTGCCGGTAATGATATTGGCAATGACCGGAGGTAAACGGTATACTCCGGAAATGCTCGGTAAGATTGTTGATGAGAGCCTTAAGTTTAAGCTGGAGAGAATCAGCGGAGTGGCGGATGTTGAAGTAGGAGGGCGTAGGGAAAGAAAGATTCTGGTAGAGATTTCTCAAAGAAAACTTGACGCCTATAACATGCCTATAACAAAGGTTATTAATGTACTTGGCGCGAATAACCTTAATTTGCTTGCCGGTGATATTGAGCAGGATAAGGATAAATTTTTAACAAGAATTATCGGAGCATATGAAAAAGTGGAAGATATCGAAAACATCGGTATAGCAGCATCACGTGCCGGTACGATTATCCGCTTAAAAGATATTGCCAAAGTGAAGGATTCCTATCTTGAAGCCACAAGCTATTCCCGTACAAATCTTGCGCCTACTGTTTCTGTGTATGTGCAGAAGGAAAGCGTGGCGAATACGCTTAAAATGACAGATGATATTTTGGAAACGATCGAAGAATTTAAGAAGGAAGAGGATTTGTCTTCACGCGGCATAAGGCTTATTGCTGTTTACAACCAGGGAGATTTTATAAGAAAAGCGATAAAGGATGTGCAGAGCTCTTTGATCTTTGGCGGGTTTTTAGCGATTTGCGTGCTTTGGATATTTTTAAGGGATATCGGCTCAACGATTACGATAGGCTTAGCGATACCTACAGCGACTATCTGCGCTTTTATTTTGATGTATTTTCAAAAGCTTACGCTTAATGTCATGACCTTGAGCGGTTTGGCATTAGGCAGCGGGATGCTTGTCGATAATTCAATTGTGGTATTGGATAATATTTCTAAAAAGATGAGTCAGGGGATTGCGCGCAAAGAAGCGGCTGAAAGCGGCGCTGAAGAGATGTGGCTGGCAATATTCGCGTCTACTTTAACCACGGTAATTGTTTTTCTGCCCTTTGTTTTTGTTAATAAAGAGATAAGGATGCTATATGAAGGCTTATCTTTGACTATAGTATATTCCCTGGTAGCAAGTTTATTCGTAGCAGTTACTATGGTTCCGCTCCTGGCAGCTTTTTTGGGGAGCAAGAAAGCGAAAAAGCCTGAAGATGAGAATAAGAGGCCAAACCAAGGCGCGTGGTTTTATGAAGTTGGGCTTCAGTCAGCAGAGAAAAAAGGCAAAGGATTCGGGGTTAAGAATTTTTTTAGGTTTTTAAATGTGTTTTACCGTAAGCTGTTGGGAAAAGCCTTGCGTTTTCGTTTTTACCTGATCGTAGCGGTATTTTTTGTTTTTGGCATTGCTTTATATACGTTTACTGAAAAAATCGGAATGGAATTTCTTGGCCGGACAGAAGAGAATGAATTTACGATTTTTATTGAATTGCCCACAGGAGCTAAGTTGGAAGTTTCCGATGAAGTAGTTAAGCAAGTAGAAGCGGTTTTGGCGGATATTCCGGAAGTGAAAACTGTATCCAGCCGGATCAAGCCCTGGTCGAATCGTATATTCGTAAAACTGACTCCTTTGGATCAACGTGAACGTTCGAATGAAGAGGTCATTAATGATTTGAGAGAAAAAGTAAAAGAAGTTCCGAACGCATTTATTTATTTTGAAGAGCCTCAAAGTATGGCGGCAAAGGAGATACATATTGAGATTTACGGATACGATTACGAAACGCTACGTCAGATTGCGGCAAATATTGCGAAGCGTGTCGGAGAGATACCGGGTTTTGTTGACGTTAAGATCAGAATGAGGGAAAAAAGGCCGGAATTGCTGGCAATTGTTGATAAAGCAAAAGCAGCCCAATGGGGGCTTTCCGTAGAAGGTATTTCTGATACTGTCCATGCTAAGATGCGCGGCCTGGTTGCTACACGTTTTCATTCAGAAGCAGTTGAAGTAGAAACTATTGCCCGCCTGCGCAGAGAGGACCGCCAGACATTTGATGATGTGCATAAATTGACTTTGATTAATGATGAACAGGAGACTATCTATTTACAGCAGCTGGTTAAGTTTCAGCCGGGCGAAGGGCCTACGGAAATTTGGCGCAAAAATAAAGAGCGTATGATAGAAGTTAGCGCAACGATGAGTAAGTTTGACCTTGAAAAATCAGTAGGAATAGTTAAAGATGCTTTAGCGGATATGAAACTGCCGAAAAATTATTATTACCGTTTCGGCGGTGATTACGACAAGATGGTCAAAGGGAAAAAAGAACTGATTTTTATTGGCGGGATTACTTTAGCGCTTGTATATATGGTGCTGGCTGCCTTATTTTCATCATATGTTCAGCCCTTGGTAATTTTATCTTCCGTTCCGCTTTCCTTGATCGGAGTTACCGCGGCTTTATGGATATTTAAAAAGCCTAAGAGTGTTTCTGTGTTTATCGGCGTAATAATGCTTGGCGGTATTGTTGTAAATAACGGGATTATTCTTGTGGACAGGATAAATTATTTTACAATAGAAAAGAAAACTCGCCGTTATAAAGCGGCGCTGCTTGCCGGGATTGACCGTTTAAGGCCGATTATGATGACTACATTGACCACCCTTGTCGGCTTGCTGCCGATGGCTTTAGACAGGACAGAAGGCGCCGGATTATGGGCGCCGTTGGCAATTACTGTTTTGGGAGGGATATCGGTTTCCACTCTTCTTACACTTTTTGTCGTCCCAGGGTTGTTTTTGCTTTTTACGGATATTAAGCTGTTATTCAAACCAAAGGCAAAAAGAAAAGATGAATTTGATTGGAAGGGATTTGAACGGATCTCTGATCTCGCGAAAAAATAACATTTATGAAAAACCCTCAATCTTACCGGATTTCTTTTCCGGAAGTATATATTGTTGAAGCTTCCGCAGGCTCGGGAAAGACCTATGAGTTGGCACGCCGTTATATACAGTTGCTGATTAATCCAAGTGAGCATGCTGGTGAAATAGCACTGAAAAATATCCTGGCAATAACATTTACTAATAAGGCTGCCCGGGAAATGAAAGAAAGAATTCTCGAGCTTTTGAAAAAGATAGCGCTTAACGGTTTTGTTAGTGAGCAGGAAAAGAACGATATTTTCGAGTCCTTAGGAGTAAGCGAGGCGCTGGCTTGTCTAAAATCCAGGGAAATCCTGCAAATCATGATGCGCAGTTTTAATTATTTTCAAGTGCAAACAATCGATAGTTTTATAAATATTATTCTTTCCGGTTGCGCTCTGGATCTAAAACTTTCCGCTAATTTTCGCATTAAGGACGCCTATCGTGATTATTTAAAATACGGTTTTGATGAGTGTGTTGACGGGGTCAAAAACAATAAGAACATACTTAAAATTTTCGAGGGTTTCTTAAAGCAATATATTTATGTCGAAAATAAAAATAGCTGGTTTGCAAAAAAAGATATTTTGGATATAATCGAAGCCCTGTTTTACGATTTAACCGTATATGCCGGGGGATTTAAAAAATCCGAAGTTACATTTTCCGAAATATTAAAGCAAAAAAGCCTGACATATGGGCTAATTGCTATGTTTTTTAAAAAATGCCCAAAAGACGGACTGCATAAAAAATTTTTGCAGTCTTTAGAGCGGTTCCTTGCTGAAAATGAAGAAAATTTTGACCTCAAAGAGCTCGGTACGTATTTTGAAAAGGACGAGCTTGCGCTAACCAAAGGGGCTCTAAAACCTGCAGGGGCTATTTTAAAGCTATGGCAGCAAATAAGAGAAAATCTGGTTCAAATAGCGGAAAAAGAAGCAATGTCGCTTTTTAACTGCTATATAGATATTTTTGAACTTGTTTATGCGGAATTTAAAAAATTTTCAATAAAAGATGATGTGCTTTTTTTGAGCGAGCTGAACCAACAGGCGAAAATATTGTTTGATTCTGACAATATCAATGTGCCGGAGCTATATTACCGCTTGGCTTTAAGACTAAAACACTATTTAATAGACGAGTTTCAGGATACAAGTAAACTGCAATGGCATAATCTGTCGCTGCTTATTAATGAGGCCTTATCGGGAAAAGGGTCGCTATTTTACGTAGGTGATAAGAAACAGGCAATTTACAGGTTTCGGGGAGGAGAAGTCCGGCTTTTCGATGACTTAAAGCGGGTTTATTCCGGTTTTGATCCGAAAATAGTAACGCTGCATAAGAATTTTCGCAGCCAGAAACAAATAGTTGAATTCAATAACCATATTTTTTCAAAAGAAAATCTAACGCGGTTTATAAACGCGCAGCAGCCGGACAGCCAAAAGTCGGAAAGATATTTTGGATATAATCGAAGCCCT
>JACQZH010000045.1 GCA_016213925.1 Candidatus Omnitrophota bacterium
AAAAATTTTTCATAAGACTTCCTTTATTTTCAAGAGCATACGGTTTTAGCCCCGGAAGCTATTTTATTATATTAACTTTCCCTTCTAATCTCTGCGAATAAACTATTTCTTGAGAATCTTTGATTAATACCGCCTCTAAACCCGCTATCTTCTCGCAAAATTCAAGCGCCTTTTCCGTGCCAAGCACAAAAAAAGCTGTGGCAAAAGCATCAGCCATTACCGGGTCTTTATACACCACTGTTACACTGCATAATCCCTGGGATGGGTACCCTGTTTTCGGGTCAAATATATGATGATACTTTTTTCCGTCCGCGATAAAAAATCTTTCATAATCTCCTGAACCGGCAATAGAGATATCCTCTACTTCCAAAAACCCTAAAATTCCTTCGGCTTTGGGGTCTTTTATTCCTACTTTCCAAAGCTTGCCTGACTTCCTTCCTAAAGCATAAATATCGCCTCCGGCATCAATTATCGCTGAAGTTATGCCCTTTTCCTTAAGCACCCTGGCTGCCTCGCTAAGCGCATAGCCCTTAGCAATTGCCCCGAAATCAATCCTTAAAAAAGACCCCTCTAATTTTTCCAGTTTATCTTTGCCAACCAAAAGCCCTTGATAACCGATATTTTTTAGAGCGCCTTCTATCTGTTTATCGTCTGGAAGATGCGGATTATCAGTATCAAAACCCCATAATTGTTTTAAAGGTAAAGTTGTTATATCAAATGCTCCATCTGTTTGCCGGCTAACGCTACAGGCAATCTCAGCCAGCTTTATAATTTCCCCATCCGTAATCGCCTGGTTTTTATTATTAAACGCGTATACCTGGTTTTTCGGATTATACGCGCTGAACTTGCTGTCTATCTCCTTTATCCTTTCAAAAGCGGAATTTATTGCTTCAAATGCCGTTTTTTTCGGGCCAACCGCATGAATAGATATATAGGTATCCATTAAAAAACGGGTTTGTCTCTGTAATGGCTGGCTTTTATTCGCGTTCCACAATAACAGGCACAACAAAACCACAACCACAAATATTGCTATTATATTTTTTTTAACTCTCATTTTCATTCCTGCTTCCATGCTGTTCCTTGTTTTTGGTTTTTAGTTTTTAGTTTTTGGTTTTTGGTTTTAAAACGTTGTTTTCCACCCCAGAGTCAACCGGTAAAAATTAATTGATTCACCGGCATCAGGCCTTGCCCCATCAACAAAAGAAATCTCCGCTATAATTACTGAAGCTTCCTCAATCAGGTAATTCAGGGCAAAAGTAAGATTATCGTAATTATCAGTAAGCATCTGCGTGTTTGCGGCATAATAAAGGTCAACATCGCTATAAATAAAAATACTCCGCCATTTAGGGCTAAAGTTATAAATCGTTTTTAAATAATACCCTTGCCTCTTGGCATCTTGAGTCCCTGAAACCGCAAGCGGGCGTTCATGCCACTTACGGTATAGGTATTCGCCGGAAAACTGCCAATTATTTAACTTGCATTCTGCTCCCCAAGCGGACTGCGCTGCATTGTAGTCATCATTGTTATCCCATCTGCCCATTCCCAGAGAACCTAATAACCTTAGCCTGGATTGAAAAAATTCAGGGCCGATATGAAGCAATACCGTTTTTGATTCATTATTATCAACAAATTGCCCGCGGTAACTGCTATTGCCGTTAAGCAAATAGAAATATAACGGCAGGCTCCATTGAGAAAAATCGATATTTTTATAGATCTCAATGCCGCTGTCATGCCAGGACTGCAATACCGCTAACGCGTAGTTCTTATTATAAATCTCCTCCCACCAAGTTTCATTCGCGTATTCTTCGCTGAAAAGCGGGTTAAATAACCCCACCTTTACTTCTACGCTATTGTCCATCCGGGCAATAAAAAAAGCTTTATGCAAGGAAGCGCTGGTTGAACCGGTTGTTGCCCGGGACATATTTGAACCCAAGGTAGGCGTTGCCGCGGCAGTTACATCAATTTCCGGGCTTACTTCCATATTCAACCAGTCATTTATCTCTTTTCTGAAATACAAATACAAGCCGGATACGCCGGCGGAAATATTTGTCCTCTGCTTAGCCTCATTACGTTTCCCCTGGCTTTGATCATACATATACAGCTTAATATGCCCGCCCATATCTATACCTTGAGAATCAAAAACAAAAGCAGAATCTTCAAGCTCCTTTACGGATTCTTCCAGTTGAGCAATCTTTTCCGTTTTTTGCTCCTGGGCATTCTGGTTTTGTTCCAAGGAATCAATCTTCTTTTCCAGTTCACCAACGGTTTTCTTTAATTGTTCGACTTGGGCTTTAAATCCGCTATCCTCTGCCTGGGCAAAAGCTATTCTGATAAAATTAAAGCTGCTCAATAAAGCTAAGCTAATCAAGATGCCTTTTTTCATAACATTCCCCTTTATTTTGCCCTCGCATTAACCCAAATTTTGCAACAGCAAAATTTGCCCGATAGGGGCGATAGTCTACCTGTCTGCCGACTAGGCAGGAATCCGTGTAGGATATAGACTCGCCAGCGGCCTTGCCGCTAGGCAGGCTATCGAAAAATTCGGGATTAACTTTTTAGCCGCGTTGAAACATTCCGGGATAAAACAATTATTGTTATGCCGGTTCTGGCCCGGTAAGTTCCAAATAGTATAATCTTGCTATAAGCGTGCTAAAAAAAGCAATCAGTTTACGCGGATCCTTTAAATTCTTTACCCCTTCTTCCCTCACGCCGTTAACAACAATATCTCTTAAAACCGGCACTGCCATCCAGGAAGCCAGGAAAAGACTGGAAATCCTATGCGCGGATATACCAAAAAACCTCAGCCAGGACAATAATCTAATCATACCGGCACTAATATCAACAGGCCTTGTTGTTATAAACAAAAACATATTTATGAAAATCAGGCATATCACCCTAAACGCGCATAAAGCTCCCGCGTTAAGCCCTTGCCTGGTAATATTGATAAACGCTAGAGAAAACAAAGCCTCCCCTTGAGAATTAAAGAAAAAAGCCAGGGAAAAACATCCGCATATAAGAAACAAGTACTTCCTTAAATTTTTTAAAATAATCCTCCGCCTGATTTTTAAAACCAAAGCGTAAAATCCGCACAAAAAAAACAATCCGAGAAAAAACCATAAATTATTTATAGTTAAAACAAGCAGCAAAAGGATAAAAACAATGCACATCTTTGCGCGTGCCGAAATACGGTAAAAAAATGAATTTCCAGGAACATAAAAAATCCCTCCTTGTTCCGCTGTTTTAAATTTATAAGCAAGCTCATAACCGGATTTATTTTCTTTATTTTTTTTCAATTCCATACAGCTGCGCCCGGCAATTATTCCGGTAAATACGCCGGTAAATATAGCGCCGATACCCAGCCACGGCAAAAACATAAAAATGCCCTTATTATTGATAAAAAACAGGTATGCCAAAAACAGCTGGATAAGGTTATGAAAAAAAGCGCCGGCTATGCTCAGGCCGATAATACTTATTTTATTCTGCGCTATGTAATATAAAATCCCCATTATCAAAGCGCTGCCAACAGCCGAAAAAAAACTTAAAACAAATCCGGCGCTGGCAAACGTACCCATGAAAACAGCGCTAAGAACAGTGCGGATAACGCTAAGGCAGAAAGCCGCTAACACTCCTTCATTAACAAGCACGATCAAGGTTATCACATTAGCCAATCCCAGCCTTAGCCCGGGTATAAAATGGGGAATAAACGCCTCCGTAATCTGGAAAGCGCTTGCCAGGGCAATCAATATCGGCATTCTATCAAAGTTTTTAGAACTTAAATTATCCATTCCAATCTCCGCACTTTATAGTAACAGTTCAGCTCTTAGCAGAAGAGACTCGATCGGCTCACGTAGTGAGCATAAGGCGCGCAGAAGCTCGCTTATGAGGATGAAATTTTCCCAGAAATGCTTACCTGAACTACCGCCCTGTGGGGGATGGGGGGCAGTCGGGAAAATTTTATCCGATTGCGACGAGCACCGCCTGCGAACGCAGGGAGACGATTGAGTCTGTACTGC
>JACQZH010000048.1 GCA_016213925.1 Candidatus Omnitrophota bacterium
ATGGTGAAGCTCATTGAATATTTTTATCTGGAAGGTAATCCATTTTTTAGAAAGGCAAAATTAAAAAATTTCGTCTAACGGGGAACTCTTTTCTTGACAAACTTTATAGTATGTCCCCTATATCTACTATATCTATATCCTATGCGGGAGTATGCCCATTGCCGCGTAATAAAAAATTGCAAATGCCTGCCTAGGATGGTATAATTAATTTTCAAAATGTTTTGGGAATTATAAATAGGTTACTTTGCCCTTGCCGCTTGCTTTGTAAGTGAAGCGCTGGGGCTTATTCATACGCCAAAAAGCTTGGCTGGATTTAATTCACACATAAACTTATGAGCGCTTTGCTGCATAAGTTTATGTTCATTAAAGGAGGAATAAAAATGAATAAAATGAGTGTTCGTGATATTGATCTAAAAGGGAAAAGAGTGCTGGTGCGGGTTGATTTTAATGTTCCGATGGATGTCGAGTGTAAGATTACCGATGAATTAAGGATAGCCGCTGCTTTACCGACAATAAAATATTGTATCGAGCATAAGGCGAAAAAAGTTCTATTAATGAGCCATCTAGGCCGGCCTAACGGTAAGGTAGTTGAATCAATGCGGCTTAATCCTGTAGGAAAAAGGCTGCAGGAGCTTTTAGGAGTAGAAGTTTTGAAATTAGATGATTGCGTAGGGAAACAGGTGGAGACTGCTGTTAATCAGGCGGCCCCAAAAGTGATTTTGCTGGAGAATCTGCGTTTTTACGCGGAAGAAGAGAAAAATGATCCGGAATTCGCGCAAAAATTAGCAAGTCTTGGGGATGTGTTTGTAAATGATGCTTTCGGAACAGCACACAGGGCGCATGCATCGACTGAAGGGGTTACCCATTATCTGCCTTCTGTTGCCGGTTTTTTGCTTGAAAAAGAGATTGAATATCTAGGTAAAGTAGTGGATAACCCGGATCGTCCATTAGTTGCGATACTTGGCGGAGCTAAAGTTTCTGATAAGATTAAAATGATTGAAAAGATGATGGAAAAAGTTGATTGTTTCCTAATCGGAGGAGGTATGGCATATACCTTTTTAAAGGCTCAGGGTAAGCCGGTTGGAAAATCCAAGGTGGAAGAGGACAAATTAGGTTTGGCTAAAGAAATTTTAAAAAAAGCGGCGGCTAAAAATATCGAAGTGGTTCTTCCGGTTGATAACAGGATTGCTGATAAATTTGACGCTCAAGCAAAATTTAAAGATGTCGGAGAGGAAATTCCTGATGGCTGGATGGGGCTTGATGTTGGCCCAAAGACTATAGAGTTATTTAAGATCAGGCTTAAAAAGGCAAAAACTGTTGTTTGGAACGGGCCTGTCGGTGTATTTGAAATGAAACCGTTTTCTCAAGGGACAAAAGCATTGGCAGAGTATATTGCTCAGCTTAAGATAACCAGCGTTATCGGCGGTGGAGATACGGCTGCTGCGGTACTTAATTTTAATGTGTCTGATAAAATGAGCCATGTTTCTACCGGCGGCGGAGCCAGCCTGGAACTTTTAGAGGGGTTGGTATTACCCGGCATTGCTGCGTTAAGGGACAAATAAAACCAGGGCAGAGGGAATAGGGTTTGGGGTTTATGAATAATATTGCTAGAAAAAAAATCGAAGGATTTACGTTGATGGAGATTCTTATTGTTATAGCAGTATTGGCTGTTTTGATGAAGTTGATCTCCAGCGGCGGCATTGCCGCGCAGAAAAAATCAAGGATATACCAGGCAAAGACAATGATTGCTTCTTTAGAGACAGCTCTGGCTATTTATCATGTTGATTTTGGGGCGCATCCAGTATCAGGAAATCAGAATTTAGTTAATTTATTGGCAGACGCGGCTACTTATTCGGCAAGTGATGATTGGCATGGCCCATATATAGCTTTTAAAGAGAAAGATCTTAGCGCTAGTATTCCTAACGCGGTTTTAAGAGACCCCTGGGGCAAAGATTTCCATTATAATTATAATCCAGGCAGTATTCCGGAATATAAAATCTGGTCGGATGGCCCGGATAAGCAGGATGATAATGGCTTAGATGATGATATAATAAGTTGGTGAAGATAATAACCAATCATCGGATTTTAATAACCGAATCATGATTGAAGGCGATTGGTAAACTGGATAAAGACTTCTCGCGTAAACGCTCGAAGTCGTTTCGCCCGCCTTATAACGGCGAGGCTCAACGAAAGGAATGATTTTAATGAGAAAACCGATCATCGCTGGAAACTGGAAGATGCATAAAACTGTAACAGAGTCATTAAATTTAGTCCGGCAGCTTACTATGGAGCTAAAAGACGTCAAAGATGCGGATATTGTTATTTGCCCTGTTTTTACAGCATTGCACGCGGTAGGACAGGCGGTTGACGGGTCAAACATTAGATTAGGGGCGCAAAACTTATTCTGGGAAGAACAGGGCGCTTTTACTGGAGAAATTTCCGCATTGATGCTTAAGGATGTTCATTGCGAATATGTGATTATAGGGCATTCAGAACGCCGGAATATATTCAAGGAAACTAATGAGGATGTAAACCGTAAAATAAAAGCAGCTTTACAGGCAGGGCTTTTGCCGATTGTTTGCGTTGGGGAGCGGCTTGAAGAGCGCAAGTCAGATAAAACATTTGAAGTTGTTCACGAACAGGTTCACGGTGCTTTGGAAGATTTAAGCGCGGATGATCTGGAGAGCATTATTATTGCGTATGAACCGGTTTGGGCGATCGGTACAGGAGTAAATGCTAGTCCTAAACAGGCGCAGGAAGTACATGCTTATATTAGAAAAATAATAGCTGATAATTTTGGTAAAAATGCGGCTGATGTGCTGCGTATACAGTACGGCGGCAGTGTGAAAGCGGAAAATATCGCAGAATTGATTTCTCAGCCGGATATTGATGGCGCTCTTGTTGGAGGAGCTAGTTTAAAAGTAGAATTGTTCGCAGGAATTATTAAGAACGCTTTGCCAGAAAATAAAGATGCTGAATAAACAAAAAATTGTTAGTGATTATCTTGTTGCCAAAGGTATTATCGGCGTTTTAGAACTAAAGCAGGCGCTGGAAGAACAGTTTAGTGCTCAAGAGCGCATAGAGCTGATTTTAAAAAGATATAATGTATTTGATGAAGAGCAGCTTGGTGAATTAATTGTTCAGGAGTTGGGTTTGACTGTAGTAGAATTTTCAGTTTTGGAATTTCGTAGAGAAGTTCTAGGGCTGATTAATCCATCTTTTGCTAACCGATTCAGAGTATTTCCAGTCCATTTTATAGAAGATGTGCTTATTGTGGCGATTGATACCCCCTTGAATGTCTTGTCGCTCGGTTATTTTTCCTCGGTGTTGAAAATTAAATTAGAAACGGTGATTATTAGAGCAAAGCAAATGAATGAGTTGCTGGAAGAGTATTATCCGATTTCCGGAACTGCTTTGGTCAATAGATCTGGGACTGATAATGAAGCGAATAGTTTGACTCCGGAAGAAGAAGCGCCGGTTATACAACTGGTGAGCATGCTTATTTCAGACGCTTATCGCAAGAGGGCGAGTGATATCCATGTTGAGCCTATGTATGATACTCTTAAGATCAGATACCGAATTGACGGGTTACTGCGCGAGGTACAGTCTCCGGGGAAAAAATTGCAAGCGGCTTTAATTAGCAGGATTAAGCTTATGGCGGGAATGAATATCGCTGAAAAACGTTTGCCTCAAGACGGAAGGATTCGTACAGTTGTTGATAATAAAGAATTTGATTTGAGAATTTCTACGCTTCCTTCTCACCATGGTGAAAGCGTAGTTTTACGTATTCTTGATAAAAGAGTGATGCATGTTGAAGAGTTGGGTTTCTCAGATCAACAGCAACAAATGTTTAAGGAGATAATTGGGTTGCCTAATGGCATAATTCTTGTTACCGGACCGACCGGAAGCGGCAAAAGCACGACTTTATACGCTGTGTTGAGCAGTATTGACCGGGCTAGGAAAAAAATCCTTACGGTTGAAGACCCTGTTGAATATCAAATAAACGGGATTAATCAAGTTCAGGTAAAATCAAAAATCGGCCTTTCTTTTGCGCGTGTACTACGTTCAATGTTAAGACAGGCTCCGGATATAATCATGGTCGGAGAAATAAGGGATATTGAAACAGCCAGGATTGCGGTACAGTCTGCTCTTACAGGGCACCTCATTTTCAGTACTTTGCATACTAATGATGCGCCTAGCGCGATTACCAGGCTTGTGGATATGGGGATTCAGCCGTATCTTGTGGGCGCTACCCTTCAGGCGGTTTTGGCACAGCGTTTGATACGTTTACTTTGCCCAAAATGTAGGCAGGAATATCATCCGCCGAAAGACGAAATGAGGATTTTGGAGTGGGTTGATAGTAAAAAGGAAATAGTTCTTTATAGGGCAAAAGGCTGTAACTTTTGTTCGCATACCGGATATCTGGGGCGCACGGGGATTTTTGAACTTCTGATTATTAATGATAAAATCAGGCAGCTGATGCATGAATATGTACCGAGTACGGTTATTCGTGAACATGCCCGGGAAATGGGAATGGTCACATTAAAAGACCACGCGAGGAGAAAGGTTTTAGACGGAGTAACTACTTTTCAGGAGTTAGTTAGGGTAACTCAGAATGATATCGATTAATAAATTAAAAATTAAAAGTTAAAAGCTAAAAATTAAAACATAAAAAATAAAATAAAAGCGCAGAAATCTGAATGATTAAAATGAAGTCAGACAGTTAATTTTTTTGATAGGAGTTCTTAAAAGTAAATTACAGGGTATGTATTATTTTTAACTTTTGGTTTTTAATTTTTGGTTTTAAATGAAAGGGGATGAAACCATGGCTGAGATAGGGCAATTATTAGGCCTTTGCGTCAAACATAATGCTTCGGATATGCATTTGACTGTCGGTAAACCGCCTACTTTGAGAATAGACGGCTCGCTTATGTCGCTTAATTATGATCCGTTAAAGCACGAAGATACAGAGGTGCTGATGAAGGCTATCACGAGTAATGAAAACCAGCGCCGTATACAAGAAATAGGGGGAGTTGATTTTGGTTTTGCTTTTGAAAAAGTGGCAAGATTTCGTGTTTCCGTATATAAGCAAAAAGGTCATTATGGGTTAACGTTGCGTTTAATTCCGAATCATTTATTATCTTTTGAAGAAATTGGATTGCCTTCGGTAATCAGGGAGCTTTTATTCCGTCCCAGAGGACTAATTCTTGTTACCGGACCGACTGGAAGCGGAAAAACGACAACATTGGCGACCATGACAGATTTTATCAATCGGGAAAGAGATTGTCATATTATTACTATCGAAGATCCTATTGAATATTATCATACGCATAAAAAAGGGATTATTACTCAACGTGAACTCGGTGTGGATGTGCCGAGTTTTAGTGAGGCTTTGATAAAAGGGTTGAGACAGAATCCTGATGTTATTCTTGTCGGAGAAATGAGGGATTTGGCGACGATTGAAGCGGCAATCCTGGCAGCGGAAATTCCACTTCGATATTGGCGGTAATATCTCAGCAGCTAATAGTTAAAGCTTCGGGAAGAGGAAGAGCAGCTGCTTTTGAAATTATGATTTCAACTGCTTCAATTCAAAATCTCATTAGAGAAAAAAAGACGTACAGGATTACTTCTGATCTGCAAACCGGAGGCAAGTACGGAATGAAAACGTTCGATACTTCCTTATTTGAACTTTATTCGCAGGGGATGGTTCGTGCTGAAGACGCTATAGCCAAGGCGTTTGATTCAGAACAAATGAAAGCAAAAGTGCAGGGTAAAATTTGAAAACCAAAGGTCAATAGTATTTTTATGCAAGGAAATTTTAGATCTAAAACAATCGGTGATATCCTGCGGGAACGCGGGCTGATTAGCCAGGAAGCATTAAATGAGGGCCTGGAGCTGCAAAAAACCAGCGGGTTGGCTTTGGGACAGATTCTAATCAACTTGGGATTTATTAGCGAAGATGCTTTGCTTAAGGCAGTAGGGATTCAGGCTAAGGTGGAGGTTATTGACCTTATGGAGCTTTCTATCCCTAAAGAAACGCTGGATAAGGTTCCTGGTTCTATTGCCAGGCTTTATAGCATAATGCCGGTAAATTATGAATCAAATACTCTTACAGTGGCTATATCCGATCCTTATAATTTCAGTATTCTTGATGACCTGCGTTTTATGTTTAATTGTAATATAAAGGTCAAGGTAGCGGCTTTGTCCAATATTTCTGCGGCAATTAAAAAGTACTATGGGGCGGCGACGGAAAGCGTTGATGATATTTTTTCCGAAATCAGCCAGAATGTTCCCGATCTAGTTGAAGGAAGTGAAAAAATTGAAAATATTGAAGAGATAGCAGCGCAGTTGCCGATAGTTAAATTGATTAATCTTATTTTGGTGCAGGCTATAAACAATAAGGCTTCTGATGTGCATTTTGAGCCTTTTCAGGATGACTTTAAAATTCGTTATAGGTTAGACGGGCTGCTTTATGACGTGGTTTCACCTCCTAAAACTTTGCATTTGGCAATTACTTCAAGAATAAAAGTAATCGCTAATCTAAATATCGCTGAAACACGCCTACCGCAGGACGGAAGAGCTATCGTAAAGATAGGTTTGCGGAATGTTGATATGAGAGTGTCAACGTTACCGACTATTTTTGGAGAAAGTGTAGTTATCCGGATTTTGGATAAAGAAACCGTGAAACTTTCTTTGGACGAATTGGGTTTTGAAGATGATATAAAGAAAAGAGTAGTTAATTTGATAAGAAAACCATATGGGATTATACTTAGTACCGGGCCTACAGGATGCGGGAAGACAACTACACAATATTCGGCATTAAGTATGATTAATAATGCCGAGCAAAAAATAATTACGGTTGAAGATCCTGTAGAGTTTGATTTGCCTGGGCTGGTGCAGGTTTCAATAAGGCCAAAAATCAATTTGACTTTTCCAGTTGCTTTGCGGCATATCCTCAGGCAGGATCCTGATGTTATTATGATCGGTGAAATTAGGGATACGGAAACCGTGCAAATGGCAATACATGCTTCGCTGACAGGTCATTTGGTTTTTTCCACTTTGCATACAAATGATGCTTCCAGTGCGATAACAAGGCTTATTGATATGGGGGTAGAGCCGTTTTTGATTGCTTCTGCGGTGGAAGCAATATTAGCCCAGCGCTTGGTGCGCTGTATTTGCGGCGAATGCCGGCAGGAATATACTCCCGATGAGAAAGAGCTTAGTGAAGTTGGCCTTAAAAAAGAAAATGTTGAGGGTAAGTTTTTTTATAAAGGTAGAGGCTGCGATGTATGCAATAATTCCGGGTATAAGGGTAGGATAGGGATTTTTGAATTGCTTATTCTTGAAGAGAATCTGCGTTCAATGATTCTGGATAAATCTCCGGTCAATAAATTGCGTTTGCAAGCAGTAAAAAACGGGATGCGAACTTTACATGACGACGGGTTATTAAAGGTTCTTTCCGGGAAAACTACGATTGAGGAGTTGGCTTCGATAACTGTGGTGTGAGAGGGAGAAACCAGAAACCAGAAACCAGAAACCAGAAACCAGGATAAGACACAGAGGCATAAATAAAAAGTGTGTGATTATGGAAAAATTTTATTATATAGCAGTAGATAAGGACGGCAAAGAGGTAAAGGCGGATTTAGAAGCAGGTAGCCTTAATGATGCCTTATCGAAGATTCGCCAGCTGGGTTTTTTCCCGGTAGAAGTTTCGCCGGAAAGTAAGATGCTTAAATCCGGCAATATGGCCGGCGTGGCTTTCGGGAAATTTAATTTTTTCAATTTGAAAAATAGAAGAATAAATCCGCAAGAGCTAGTTATTTTTACCCGCCAGCTTGCTGTGCTGCTTGATGCCGGACTGCCGCTTACGCGTTGTTTGCATACTTTGGAAAAACAGGCTAGGTTTGAAACAATAAAGGTTATTATTTCTGAAATAGTCGAGACAATCGAATCCGGCAAATCATTAAGTTATGCCTTGGCGCAGTACCCCTCATCTTTTTCAAAAGTCTACGTAAATATTATAAAGTCAGGAGAGACTGGAGGTGCGCTTGATCAGGTATTGAAGCGTTTGGCAGATTATCTGGAGCAAAATCTGAAGATTACCCAGCGGATTAAATTAGCCCTGATTTATCCATGCCTTGTGCTTATTGTTTCAGTTGCTATCCTGGGTTTCATTATTGCTTTTGTTATTCCGCGCTTCATGGCGTTATTTCAGGATACCGGGATTTCTTTACCTATCCTTACGTTATGTCTTTTAAATGTAAGCAATTTTTTATTAAAAAAATGGTATATTTTTTTTATAATTATAGTGGTATTGATAATTTGTTATAGGTCTTTGCTAAGAAATAATTATTTACGCTATCAGCATGACCGAATAATATTAAGAGTGCCTATAATCGGGCCTTTCATCCAGAAAATAGCTGCTGCGCGTTTTTCCCGGACGCTTTCAACTTTGTTATCCGGAGGAGTGCCTATTCTTAAAGCTTTGGAATTGTCAAGAGAGGTTAGCTCGAATGAGGCGGTATCCCGGTTAATAACTTCTGTGCATGATAACGTGAGGGAAGGAGGTTTTATTTCCCGGGTGCTGGAAAATAGCGATATCTTTCCTCAGCTTATGATTAATATGGTGGCTGTAGGAGAAGAAAGCGGGGCATTGGATAAGATGCTTTCGAAAGTTGCCGATACCTTTGAAGAGGAAGTAGAGCTTACCGCAAATACATTAACTTCGCTTCTTGAGCCGATTTTGGTTGTAATTATGGGAGGCATTGTTGGAATAATAGTTTTGGCGTTATTTCTGCCATTAATCGCGCTTATTCAATCTTTAACGCAATAGTTGTGTTAAAGATTGCCAAGGTCAACCTTATTCAGCAATTAAAAAATGTCCCGGATATTGACAAAACTTTATAAATATGTTATATAATATACAATTATAGACAGTTATAGCTTTTAGCCGGGTTTATTTTTTTAAGCGGTCTTTCCTTTTACTGCAGCCTTTTTTTTGAAGGTTGATTTTATATTGCTACTTTTGGCAAATCTTTTAGTAAGCGCATAATTATTTTTATTTAGGAAGAATATGTTTGAGTCTAATCGAAATTTATTTTTGGGTATTGATATCGGAGCTAGTTCTTTGAAGATTGCTCTGGTAAGTAAGGAAAAAGACGGCAGGATCCGTTTATTAAAAAGTGCGTATGAAATTTATGAGAATTTTTATGACGAGGTTATTCATGACCCCTCCCGGGCAGTAGCGTATTTTCTTAAGAAATTTCTTAACAAAGAGAAAGGATTAAATAAAGTCAGGGTAGGAATTTCTATTGCCGGGCAGTCAGCTTTTGTCCGCATGACAAGTATCCCGATTAGCGTGCCGAGTAAATTAAGACAGATCGTACTTTACGAAACGCAACAGCAGATACCTTTTCCGATTAAAGATGTTGTATGGGATTTTCAGATATACGACAGGGTTAAAAAACAGCTAAATGTACTAGTGGCAGCTTTGAAAAGGGAGTTGGTTGAACCTGTAATCGCTATTGCCGAAGGGTGCAATCTTGATGTCGAATTTATAGATGTTAGTAATTTAGCGCTTTATAATTGCCTGAATTATTTTTTTAGAGATTTGCAGCAGACGCTGATTCTGGATATCGGGGCCAAAACAACAAATATAATTATAATTAATGCTGGAAAGATATGGACAAGGAGTTTACCTATCGGAGGCGAGGATATTACCGAAGCGGTTGCGCGTGAACTGAAAGTTGACAGGAAAAAAGCTGAATCTCTTAAGATTGAAAAAGGCAAAGTTTTAATGCTTTATTTTGGCCAGCAGTCAAGCTCATCCGCTGATGAACAGAAAATCGCTGAAGCTATTACAGTTGTTTTGACGGATTTGACGAATGAAATTGTAAAGACGCTTAATTTTTATAAATTACAGCATATGGCAGATATGAATTTCGAAAAAGTTTTACTTACCGGAGGAGTGACTAAAACAGATAATATAGATAAATTTTTTGAAAATAGCTTAAGCCTTCCGGCCCAGAAAATAAATTATTTTAATTTTTTGAATTCTCATTCGCAGGTTGATTTAGAACATAATGAGTTCTTGGGCGCGGCTATTGGGTTAGGGTTGCGCGGCAATGGGCGTTCGGTGTTAAATATAAATCTTTTACCCGCAGAACAGATAGCGGTAAGAAATTTTAGAAAGAAACGCCTGCCTATTTTAATTTCCTGCGTGTTGGTATTTTTAACAGGTTTGATTTTGAATATTTTTGCTTTAAATAAGTGCGCAAGCTACGATCAATTTCTTTATAAGCTTAAGAATATGGGTAAAAGCTATGAGCAGAATCAAGAGGTTTTTAAGCAGGCGGATGTCCGTGTGTCTGAAAATAAGAAATTAGTTTCGGCTATAAGCCAGGTGTTTACCGATAAATATTACGGAGTATATATTTTAGAGGTAATTGCAACAGCAATGCCGGAAAAAATATGGCTTAAAAGCCTAAAGGCTGATTTAGTGGAGTATAAGCTTTTTTTGTCCGGTAATTGCAGTGCGGATATAAGTGATATCGAGGTTTTTCAGCGCAGGCTTGAGGAAAATTTTCTGGTAAAAAAAGTCAATATTGATACGGTAAATAAAGGGGAAGGAAATATCATAAATTTTTCTTTTACTGTTTTTCTTAATCTTGAAAAAAACAGCTGATTATGGATAAAATTATTATTGAAAAATTCAAAACAATGCTTGTGGGTATAGCCGGAGTGTTTTTGATAGGCATTATTTTAATACTTTTAAGCATATTGATATTTAATCGTGCGGATAACCTGGATAACCAGGCTAGGCTTATTGAGAGAAAGATAAACGGGGACAAGCAAACGCTGGGTGTTAATCTAGATGAATTGCTTAAAGGGCAAAGCGTGGCCGAGAGTGTTAGTGCAGAGCAGTTAGTACAGCTGGAAAATATTTTTTTAAAAGGAAAATTAGCTGTACCGCAGGGCATAAACGCTTTGATGTTTAAACAGGAACTTTTTAATCGGGATGAGAATTTGAGGGCGAAAGCAGAACAGTCCGGGATTATTTTACCGCGGTCTATTGGTTTTGAGGAATACGCGGTAAATCTGCCGCCGGAACTTAAAGTTCAAGTTTTAATGAAGGAACTGCTTATATGCGAAGATATAACAGGGGTTTTGCTGGATGAACGGGTAAATTCAGTCTTGGAAATTAATTTCCCCCGCGAATATAAAGTTACAAATTTAATAAATGATAAAAACCACAAGGTTTTATTAGTGGCATTTCCAATGAAAATCAAGTTTAAAGCGGATTTTGCTAATATCAAGAAAAGTTTAATGAAAATTTTTCTTAAGGATACGGTTTATGTTATTAGAGGAATAACGATTTCACCTGATAATGAGAAAAATTCAGGGTTATTGATTGCGGATATTGGCATAGAATATATGGAATTACAGGGCCACCATGAAGGAAATTTATAAAAATCTGGATAAGATTATTTTGATTTTTACTGTATTGATATTTTTGACAACGATTTTGGTAATTGTTGGGAAAACAGCTGCAGTAAATAAAAATATTTTACAAAGGCTGATATTTTTGCAGCCAGAGAGACAATCTCATCAGGCAGGCATCAGTACTGATGTTTCCGCGGAAAATATGTTTCTGGTGAATATAAAATCAGTAATAAATGCAAGTAATAAACGGGATTTGTTCAGTCCTTTTAAGAATACTCCGGAGCAGGCGCAGGCGTTTTCGAACAACACTTTTAATGATACGCTTATTGAGGTTTTGGAAATAGGATATCAGCCGTTAAATGTGGAATACCGGGGCAGAATAACTTTTAATAACGGAAGGGTTGTCGCGCAGTTAAATATAGGTAACGATAGTTACCTTGCGTCGTTAGGTGCGAAAATTGTTGATTATACGGTAGAGGCTTTAGATGAAAATTCGGTTGGGCTGCGTAATGACCAAGGAAAACTTATGATAGTAAGGTACAGGAAAGTTACATATACAGATGAATTAACAGCAACGGTTAAAGAACTTAATTCAAAGACTAAAATAAAAATAAGAAAAGATAGCGATTTTTTCGGATTCAAGGTGCTTGACATTACGCCCGAATATGTGTTAGTATCTAAAATGGGGCAGCACCTTAAGTTAGAGAAAGGAACGGTGCAAAAATGAAAAGAAACACCTCCAGTAGTGTCCTATTATTCATACTGCTTTATTCTCTGAATGTTATAAAAGCGCAGGCAGAGCAAGTGTCTGTTTTTGAGCAGGAGCAAGCGCAGCAAATAGCAAACCAGATTATTGTCCAAAAAAGCCTCTCTGATGAAAAGCTTGAAAATGTGAATATTGATACTGAAGATCTTATTTCCCGGGGATATGATGCTTGGGCAAACCTGGAGTTTTATAAGGCGGCGGATTATTTTAAAAAGGCGCAGATGCTTGAGCCGTATAATTCCGAAATCAGTACGCTGATTTATAAGGTTGAGCAGGCAAGGATAACATTTGAACGAAAAAAAATAGAGCTTCAGCAGCGTATAATCCAGGATGAAAGGATGCTTGAGACAGATAAAGCCTGGCTAACAGATAATCCGGCAACAAAAAGCGTTGGGCTGCTTCAGGATAACGCAGCTAGAAAAAGTCATTGAATATTTATCGCAAACCAGCGGTGTAAATATTATAATGGACGAAGCAGAGGTTTTGCGGGCCGGAAGCGTGAGTATTCGGTTAAAAGATGTGACATTAAACCGGGCGCTGGAATCTATTTTAAGGACAAAAGGGCTTTCCTATAGATTTGAAAAAGATTTTATCTGGATAAGTACAAAGGAAAATATAGCTGCGGAAGGCTTGGTAACAAGGATCTATCATCTTTCTCAGGGGTTAGGCACGTTTACTTCTTTTACTACTTTTGATACGGTAACAGTTAAATCTTTAAGCGGTAAAACAAATGCGGCGGATTATTCAAAATCAGATGCAAAAACAGATACGAAAACAACACAAGAAAGTACAGGGCAAGATACTTATGAGGGCGTGAAAATCGGAGGCCCAGGAGGAGTCAAAGGCCAAGTGACTAGTACGGTACAAGATGTTTTGCGGGATTTTGTTCCTTGGCCGGAGGGTAGCCGGATCTTTTTAGATAACAGGACCAGCACGCTTATAGTGCGTAATACTCCGAGTAATCTGGATGTAATAGAGGATGTTATTCTGGCATTAGATGTTAACCCGCCGCAGGTAATGATCGAGGCTCGTTTTGTGGAGATAGGAGAGGATGATCTTTTTTCTTTGGGGTTGAAACTTTCTTCTGAAATTTCTGCTGAAGGCGCAACCGCCGGTACAACGTATCCTTTTAATAAAAATGAAGATAATAAATATATGGCTGCTTTTCCTGCAATGAGTGCTGATGAGTTTGGTTTTGGCAAGCTTGACTTTTCCCAGTTTCAGGCGGTGCTTTCTGCTATTGAACAAAATGCAAGCAGTAATACTCTATCGAGTCCTAAAATTACCACAATAAGCGGACAGGAAGCGATTATTAAAATTGTAAAAGAATACCGTTATCCGACTAAATATGAAATTCAAAGTTATGATGCGGTTGCTAACGGGCAGACGAGGACATATTACGCTACTGTTCCTTCGGAGTTTAAAACCAGGGATATTGGGATTATCTTAAAAGTAATACCTAATGTTGGAGCTGATGGAAAAACCATAAATCTGACGTTGATTCCTGAAGTAAGCGAATTTGATATTGACAAAGATATGTATAATTTCGGGACGGAAACCCAGCCGTATTTACAGCCTTTTTTTGATACAAGAAGCTGTGTTGCCAGTATTATAGTAAATAATAATGATACAGTGGTTATGGGCGGCTTGATGCGCGAAGTCGCAGATTCCAGTATTGACAGGGTACCGGTATTAGGAAAACTGCCTATATTGGGAACACTTTTTACCCGTAAGCACGATAATAAGGTAAAGAGGAATCTCTTGATTTTTGTAACAGCTAAGATTATAGCTCCTACCGGAGAAGATATAAAATAATACGCGTATATAAAAGGGATTGAAAGGACATTTTTTTTATTTCATGCCGCGGATAATAATTCCCCTAAAATAGCAGTGATCTAATCCATGCAGAGAAAAAAATTATTTCTTGTTGACGGAAACTCATATAGTTATCGTGCCTATTATGCTATCAGCGGGCTAAGTACGTCTGATGGGCGGCCTACTGGAGCTGTTTACGGTTTTGTGGCGATGCTTAATAAATTGCGCAGTGAAATGACCCCGGATTACCTTGTAGTATGTTTTGATTTGAAGGGGCCTACGTTAAGGCATAAAAAATTCGCCGATTACAAAATTAACCGAAAGCCTATGCCGGATGACTTGGCGGCTCAGATGCCGGTTATTAAAGAAGTTGTCCGCAGTTACGGCATCCCTATATTTGAAATGCAGGGCTATGAGGCAGATGATATCATTGCTACTTTAGCCGGACGTTTTAAGGATGATCTTGATATTTATATTGTGAGCTCTGATAAAGATATGTTGCAACTTGTTGACAAATATGTTAAAATTTATAATCCACAGAAGAAAAATGGCATCATTGATGCAAAAAAGGTTTTTGATGACTATAAAGTAAAGCCCAACCAAATTACTGACCTTTTGGCTTTGGCCGGCGACAGTTCGGATAATATCCCCGGGGTGCCAAATATCGGTGTGAAGACAGCTGCGGAATTAATTCAAGCATTTGGAAGTTTAGATAATATTTTAGCAAAGACTAGTGAGATTAAGCAGCAAAAGCGAAGAGAAATGCTTGAGCAGTTTGCAGAACAGGCCAGATTGAGTAAAGAATTGGCAACGGTTATTAGCGATATTCCGCTTGACATAAACCTAAAGAGCATAAGCTTTGAGGGTGTTAATAATGAAAGACTTGGTGAAATATTTCGTGATCTGGAGTTCAAAAGTTTATACCGTGACCTGATCAGCAAATCTGCTGTAGTAACCGATGATTTAACTGTAGAAATAATTGAGACCTGTCTGCAATTCGGCGAATTTTGTATTGATATTGCTTATTCTAAAGATAGCGGTTATAAGATTTATTCATCCGGCGAAATAAATTTAACCGATATTAAAAACTTTCTTGAACCGGTATTTGCTGATCCGAAAATCATGAAGGTAGGGTATGATTTTAAAAACAAGTGCATGCTTATTAATAAATGGGGGATATGTTTAGCAGAGCCGCTCTTTGATACCATGATTGCTGCTTATTTGCTTGACCCTAATAGCGGAACACTTGCATTATCGGAAATTGCTGCGATTTATCTTAACCGTAGTATCGATAATTCCCGATTAGGTTCTGAACAGTTATTTATAAAGGATAAACTTTTGCAGCAGCTGCAAGAGCAGGGGCTAGAGGAATTGTTTTTTAAGATAGAAATGCCTCTGGTTATGGTTCTATTATCGATGGAGCAGGCCGGCATTACTGTTGATAAAAGAATGCTGACTGAATTCGGTAAACAGATAGATGAAAAGATAGAAGTTTTAATAAAGAAAATTTATGATAATTGCGGCTGTGAATTTAATGTTAACTCGCCTAAGCAATTAAGCGAGGTGCTCTTTACAAAACTAAAATTGCCGATTATCAAGAAAGGCAAAAGCGGGCCTTCGACTAATGAGGAAGTTTTGATGCAATTATCCTCACAGCACTCTTTGCCGGCGTTGATTTTGGAATACAGGGAGCTGGCAAAATTGAAATCGACTTATGTGACGGGGATTCTGGAATTAATAGATAAGGATACTGAACGTATTCATACTTCTTTTAACCAGGCAGTAACAGCAACCGGAAGATTAAGCTCAAGCGCTCCTAATTTACAGAATATTCCGATTAAAACAGAGATGGGCAGAAAAATCAGGGCGGCATTTATTGCTCAAGATGGATGTCAGTTGCTTAGCGTAGATTATTCTCAGATAGAATTGCGCGTGCTTGCGCATCTGTCCAAGGATGCTAATCTTATAGAAGCGTTCCGGGCAAACAGGGATATCCATACATATACGGCTTCCTTGATATTCGCTCTTAAAGAAGAAGAAGTTACGGAAAAGATGCGTGATTTAGCTAAGCGGGTAAACTTCGGGATAATTTATGGAATGGGGGCCTATGGTTTAGCCAGAGATCTGGGGGCCAGTCATGAAGAGGCAAAGAGATTTATAGCGGAATATTTCAAACGGTATCCGTCAGTAAAAACATACCTTGATAAACAGATAGATGAAGCCAGGGGAAAAGGGTATGTTATAACATTGCTCAATCGCCGGCGTAGTATCCCGCAGATAAATTCCAAGAATGCGATGATGCGCGGTTTTGCGGAACGCACAGCGATGAACACCCCGATTCAGGGGACTGCGGCGGATTTAATAAAAGCGGCGATGATCGTTGTCTATCGGCAAATAAAGAAAGACAAGATGAAAACGCAGATGGTTTTGCAGGTTCATGATGAATTGGTTTTTGAGGTTCCTGGCGGGGAAATGGAAGAGGCAAAGAAGATTATAAAAAAGCATATGGAAAAAGTGTTTGAACTGGAAGTCCCGATAAGAGTCAGTTTAAAAACAGGCCTGAATTGGCGGGACATGGACTAAAACCAAAAACCAAAAACCAAAAACCAAAAACTAAAAACTAAAAACTAAAAACTAAAAACTAAAAACTAAAAACTAAACAAACTCAAATGCTTAAAATTAAAAAATACGAAACAAAGATAAAACTTGATAACGAGTTATGTTAGTTTGGGATTTTAGGTTTTGGATTTATTTAGAGTTTAGGGGTTAGGATTTAATAAGAAAGTGTCAATAATCTTATAAAAAGACATAGAGGTTTAGAATATGCATAAAAGTGTTTGGGCTGAGATTAATAGAAATAAAAGGGGGGGAGCGGGAAAATGAAGGTTTTGTTTTGTTCTTCGGAAGTAGTTCCTTTTGCTAAAACAGGCGGGCTTGCTGATGTGGCCGGAACTTTGCCGCCGGCATTGGAACAGCTGGATGTAGAGTTAAAAGTTATTATGCCGAAGTATTCCAGCATAGAGGATAAAAAATTTTCTTTAAAAAAAATAAACGATGACCTATATACCGGTAAAATAGGGGGAAAAGTAGAGGTATATTTTTTGGAGAAAAAGCGTTATTTTGATCGGCCGTATTTGTATCAGGTAAATGGAGCTGATTATCCGGATAACTTTGAACGTTTTAATTATTTTTGCCTTCAAACGCTTCGTTTAATGAAGATAATCGGGTTTAAACCGGATATTATTCATTGCAATGATTGGCAGACGGCATTGATTCCGGTATATTTGAAGACGTTGTATAAAAATGATCCTTTTTTTAAAAATGTAAAAGCTGTTTTTACTGTGCATAACCTTGGTTATCAGGGGCTCTTTTCAAAAATTAATTTTGACAGCCTGGGGCTTGACGCGGGGTTATTTTCTGTTGATGGATTGGAATTTTACGGGAAGGTAAACCTATTAAAAGGCGGGTTGTTGTTTTCTGATGCGATTACAACAGTAAGCCCCACTTATGCCGGAGAGATACAAACAAGGGAATTCGGCTGCGGGCTTGAGGGGGTTTTACTGAAACGTAAAAGTGATATAGCGGGAATACTCAACGGTATTGATTATTCGGAATGGGATCCAAGAACCAATAAATCACTGGCGAAGAATTACGGCCCGGAGAATATTACGGATAAATATGAAAACAAAGTTGATTTGCAAAAACTAACGGGGTTGCCTATAGATAAAAAAGTTCCGCTTTTAGGTATTATAACCAGGTTGGCAGATCAAAAGGGGCTTGATATCCTTGCTAAGGTAATTGAAGATATTGCGCGGATGCCTATTCAGTTTGTGCTTTTGGGTACTGGAGAACCAAAATATCACGCTTTATTTGAGCAAATTAAGAATAAATTTAAGAATACTTCAATCAATTTGAATTTTAATTCTGTTTTAGCGTACAAGATTTATGCCGGCGCGGATATATTCTTAATGCCTTCATATTATGAGCCCTGCGGTTTGGGGCAATTGATAAGCCTTTCTTTCGCAACCATACCGCTTGTGCGTAAAACCGGAGGGCTTGCGGATACGGTTATTGATTATGACCCTTTTTCGTGTAAGGGCAATGGCTTTGTTTTCAGCCAGTATGAAGCCGGAGCTTTGCTGGAAACGCTAAAGCGGGCTTTATGTGTGTATAACAATGATAAAGCTTGGAAAAAATTGATGCTTCAGGCTATGAAAGGCGATTTTTCTTGGAATAAATCCGCAAAAGAATATTTGAAGTTATATAAAAAACTTAAAGCAAAAAAATAATTATGATTGTAATAGGATTAACAGGCGGACTGGCTAGCGGAAAAACAACAATAGCAAAAATATTTAAACGCTATTCCGGAGTAGTAGTTTTGAACGCTGATACGGTTGCGCACCGGGCGTTATATAAAGATTCTCCGTTATTTAAAAAAATAATAGGTGCTTTCGGTAAAGGTATATTAAGCGCAGACGGCGCGATTAGCAGAAAAAAATTAGCGGAGAGTGTTTTCAAAAACAAAAAAAAATATCAGAAGTTATGCGCGTTGATATATCCTTGGTTATTGGATCAAGTTGAGCGGAAAATAGCTCTTTACCGGAACAAAAAAAAGATAAAGGCAGTAGTGGTTGAAGCGGCAATGCTTATTGAATCAGGCCTGTATCATCAAATGGATATCATAGTTGTTGTACATTTATCGAAGACGCAACAGCTGGCCAGGGCAATTAAGAGAGGAAGAATGTCTTTGGAACAGATTAAGAAACGCATAAAATTTCAGATGTCACAGGAGGGAAAAAATAAGTATGCGGATTGTATTATTAAAAACAACGGCAATTTACAAGAGGCAAAGCGCCAGGTTAAGGAGTTCTTTAAACAACATAACATTTGAGGATGGGGCATGAAAACAAGACCGGATAAAGTTAAACCAGGGAAAGTGGAAAGTAATATGAAAAATTTTACAAATAATAATAGTAGCAGTAATAATGGTATTAATAATAGTAATAATAACAATGTGAAGCCGAAGCCGTCTTTTCAGCGTCAGGATGGAAAAGACGACGGAAACATGGATATTGGCGTGTTAAAAAAAATGACCGGTTCATCTTTGCTTAAAATAGCGAAAGACCTTCAGGTCAGCAATATCAGCGGGTTAAGGAAGCAGGATTTGATATTTAAAATCCTGCAGGCGAAGGCTGAAAAAGCGGGAAATATGTTTGGCGAAGGAATATTGGAAGTTTTGCCGGATGGTTTTGGGTTTTTACGCAGCCCGAATTACAATTATTTGCCTTGTCCAGACGATATTTATATATCTCCCAGCCAAATTAGGAAATTTGACCTGCGTACCGGAGATACGGTAAGCGGGCAAATAAGGCCGCCGAAAGAAGGAGAGCGTTATTTTGCTTTGCTTAAGGTTGAAGCGGTTAATTTCGAATCGCCGGAAAAAGCAAAAGAAAAGATTCTTTTTGACAACCTTACTCCGTTATATCCGAATAGCCGGTTCATTTTGGAAACAATTCCGGAGGAAGTATCTACCAGGATAATGGATTTGCTTACACCAATCGGCAAGGGCCAGCGCGGGCTTATCGTGGCTCCGCCATATAGCGGAAAGACAGTTTTACTGCAAAAAATCGCTAATAGTATAACTACCAATAATGAAGATGTGATTCTTATTGTATTATTAATCGATGAACGCCCTGAGGAAGTAACGGATATGCAGCGCTCCGTTAAAGGCGAGGTAATCAGCAGTACTTTCGATGAGCCGCCGGAACGGCACGTGCAAGTTGCTGAAATAGTGCTGGAGAAGGCTAAACGGCTGGTAGAGTGCGGAAAGGATGTTGTGATTCTTTTGGATAGTATCACCCGTTTGGCCAGGGCGCATAATACGGTAGTTCCTCATTCAGGGAAGATACTTTCCGGTGGAGTTGATTCAACTGCATTGCAAAAACCAAAGCGTTTTTTCGGAGCGGCGCGTAATGTTGAAGAAGGCGGGTCACTTACGATTCTGGCAACCGCGCTTATTGATACCGGAAGCCGTATGGATGAAGTAATATTCGAGGAATTTAAAGGAACGGGGAATATGGAGCTGCAGCTTGACCGTAACCTTTTCCAGAGGAGAATTTATCCGGCAATTGATATAAAACGTTCTAACACGCGTAAAGAAGAACTGTTGGTTAACCCTGATGAGTTAAAATTGATTTGGGTTTTACGTAAAGCGTTAAATGAGTTAAGCAGCGTTGAGGCAATGGAGCTTTTAACGGAAAAACTTGCCAAAACGAAAAGCAACGCTGAGTTTTTATTATCTCTTTCCAGAAACGGTAAAACATAGTATAATATCGTTTTTCGGGGAACCTGTCCGTTGATAGATAAAATGATGTATAAATGTTAAATAGTATATTAAGTGGAGGAGAAAAAGAATGAAAGAAAATATTCATCCAGAGTATAAAGAGACGACGA